>JADFNF010000211.1 GCA_022563485.1 Fidelibacterota bacterium
CCCGACGCCATGAGGTGGCGCAAGGCCTTCATGGCCTGCAAGAGTACGGGTGAGGTCGCCGGTTTGCTGGAGGATCTGAAAGCCTTGGCAGCCACCCGGGGAGATCTCCCCCTGGGAACACCGCTGGCATCCGAACTGACCGCCGCCGAATGATCAGCGGCCTGGCTTGGATTCTTGCCGTGTTCGTTTTACCTTCAAGCTAATTGGCTGGACCCCGGCCCGAGCATGAAACGCATCCTTATTTATCTGAGCCTTGTCTTCTTCGCCATTTTGGGACTACTGATCCTGGCGGCAGTTGGGCAGTTGGTGGACCTCTTCGCCCATGGATTCGCCCTGGATCTTGGGGTCGTGGGAGCGGTCCTGCTGCTCATCTTCGTCGTCGTGGTGGCCTATCCCGTCGTGTCGATCCTCTTCGCTCTGCGGCAAACCGGACGTCCCCGGATAGCGGGGGGCCGGACCCATAGCCGCTACATCGTCACTCTCGCCCGGCTCCACCGGCGATATCCCGTTGTCAACCTGGACGGACTTCCGGCGGACGCCCACGCCTTTCTGAGCGAACTCTACCTGCGACTCTATGAGTCATCCAACGCCCTCACCACCACCACTGCGGAGACAGTCTTTTTCCATACTGCCATCTCCCAGTCAGGTGTTATGGACACCCTGGTGGTGCGACGCACTCAGCTACAGCTGATCAACCAAATCGCCAGGTTGTATCATCCCCACCCCGGCTTTAAAGTCCTGACTGCGCTATATGTTGATGTGATCGATGCTGTCCTCACCCCCAGTGACCGGCACGAGCTGGACCTGGGAGCTCAGATCGGCCCCGCCATAGTGGGCGCCTCGGTGGTGGGAGCGATTCCCGGGGCCAACCTGGTTTCCATTTTGATTGCCGATGCCGTGGTCCAAGGGTCTTCCAACGCACTGGCTACCCTGCGGGTGGGGCTGCTGGCTCGGCGGTATTTCCATCGGATGATGGAAGGCGGACCATTCGATCTGGCTACCGAGCGCCGGGCAGTGACCCAGGAGGCCCTCGAAATGCTGTCCCGCCTGGTCACGGACGCCTCAGGGACCCTCTCCCGGAACATCTGGAATGCCACCAAGGACCACCTCCGGCGCATTCCGGCCGCCACATATGAGAGCCTCAAGTCCCTCATGGCTCGGTCAGTCCGGGGCCTGACCCGCCGGAAAGGCGCCAAGGAAAAATCCCATCCCACGACTTAAGTCGCGGGATGGCGTATGGACCGCAATAACCTTCCGAAACCGCCCGAGGCGCAGTCAATGTTCGCCCAACACCCCCAGACACCATTGTGAACCTGCTGCCACCGTCGTAAATTTCGCCGAAAAAACATAGGAGTTGAATTGGACATTTTATACGCTCTGAGCCAACCGGCAGAACAGGGATCAGGAAGTGGCGTTCTCGCTTTTCTGCCTATGATTTTGATGTTCGCCATCATCTACTTTCTCCTTATCAGGCCCCAGATGACGCGGCAGAAGAAGCAGCGGCAGCTCCTCAAGGGCCTGAGCAAAGGTGATCAGGTACTCACAAGAGGCGGCATTTACGGAAAAATCGAAGCCTTCAAAGGCAAGAACGACAGCCGGGTCCTGCTTGATGTAGGAAAGGGCGCCAAGTTGACTGTGGCTCGGGCCTATATTATCGGCCCGGCAAGCGACGAAGCCGAGGCTCCCAAGGCAGACTGATGGCTTTGCTCCCGGTTGTGAAATACGGCGATCCCATCCTGCGGAAGAAAACCGCACCGGTTGAGAATATTCCCGGAGTCCTGGATCTGCTGGATGACATGTTTGAGACCATGTATGAAGAGGGCGGCATGGGCCTGGCGGCCAACCAGGTGGGCCTGGATATGCATTTCGCGGTCATCGATATCACTCACGAGGAGGAGGATGAAGCCCCCCGGGTGTTTATCAATATGAAGGTCCTGGAATCCAACGGCACCTCCGATATGGAGGAGGGATGCCTCAGTATCCCCGATATCAGGGCCACGGTAACCCGACCGGAAATGATATTGCTCCGCTATCAAGACGAAGCTGGTGAGGTCCGCGAGGATCAGTTCGAGGGGCTACTCAGCCGGGTCATCCAGCATGAGGTGGATCATCTGAACGGTATCTTTTTCACCGATCACCTAACTCCAGCGAAGCGGTCCATGATCATCAAGCGGCTAGCGGAAATCGCCGAAATGGGAGCCCCCACGACTGGTATTGTCCTTTAAATGCGGTTGAGGTTTCCGTGAAGGTTGTCTATATGGGGACCCCCCAATTTGCCATTTCTTCACTCCAAAAATTGCACGAATCTTCCCACCAAGTGGTTGCCGTGGTCTCAGGTCCCGACCAGCCAGTAGGACGGGGACGCAAGCTGGCATCCCCAGCCGTCAAGGCCCTGGCCCGGGAGCTGGGATACCTTGTCCTCCAGCCCCCCAGTCTCAAGGACCACCCATTCCAGACCCAGCTCAAAGACCTGTCCGCCCATGTATTTGTGGTGGTGGCCTTTAAGATACTCCCCGATTCACTCCTGGCCATCCCCCCAGGCGGTGCAGTGAATCTGCACCCATCCTTGTTGCCCAAATACCGGGGTGCGGCGCCCTTGCAGCACTGCCTGCTCAATGGTGATTCGGTGACCGGTGTGACGACCATCGCGCTCACGCACCAGGTCGATTCAGGTGACATCCTACTCCAACGGGAATACACCATTGACCCCCAGGAGGACCTGGGCATCCTTGCCAGCCGAATGGCCCAGCTGGGGGGCGACCTGGTGGTAGAAACCCTGGACGGACTTGAAAACCGGACCATCACCCCTCACCCGCAAGGAGAGCTAGCTGTCGGCGAACCCGCAACAGCCCCGAAAATCGTGCCTGGGGACCAGGTCATCCACTGGGACCGCCCGGCCCAAACCATCGCCAACCAGACCCGGTACCCAACATCGGCCCAAACTCAACTCTTCGGCGCTTCGGTCAAACGGTATGAAGGCCGCCGCGACGCATTGATGTGAACGAGGAGCCCTCCGATCAACCC
>JADFNF010000042.1 GCA_022563485.1 Fidelibacterota bacterium
CCCCCTTGGACTGAGCTATAACAGCCTCGACCTGGACCGCTACGTCCTCACCTTGGCCAACCGGCAAGTTCGCGACATTGCCGCCCAAGCCCCTTACGACGCCCTCATCCTGATCACCAATGATCGCAAGTACGGTGGCGGTGGGATTTTCAACCTCTATGCCGTGACGGCCGCCCATTCCAGCCAGGCGCCCTACGTCTTCGTTCACGAGCTGGGCCACTCCTTTGCCGGCCTGGCGGACGAATACTACACTTCGGCCGTCACTTACGAGGATTTCTACCCAACCGGCGTCGAACCGTGGGAGCCCAATGTCACGGCCCTGCTGGACCCGGCCAATCTGAAGTGGGCCGACCTGGTGACGCCGGGCACCCCGATCCCAACCCCCTGGGACCAGCAGCCCTATGATGAAGCGTCTTACACCTACCAGGAGAAGCGCTCGGCTCTAAGGGCTGAGGGTGCTTCGGAAGAAAAAATGGAAACCCTCTTCAGCGAGGTGCGGAGCGTCACCCAGCCCTTGTTGGAAAATGAGGCCTATGCTGGTGTTGTAGGGGCCTTCGAGGGGGCCAGCTATCAGGCCAAGGGGCTCTATCGTCCCCAGGCCGACTGCATCATGTTCACCCGCAATCCTAAGGAGTTCTGCGCCGTCTGCACCGCCGCCATCGAGCGGGTCATTGATCTGTACACGCGTTAGACCTTGCCCCAGCCATCCAACATCCAAGATCTAGCATCCAGTTACAGCTCCTCCAGCGTGTGCTCCCGTCCCGCGTTCTGCTCCTTGAGCCAGTCCATGAGGGGTGCAAAATAGTCCAGCATAGCCCGGGTGGAGAGGTCCTCGCCGGTGGTCTCACGCAGCAGCTCCCGCCAGTCCCCCGTCGATCCCGTCTCCATGATGGACCATAAAAAGTCGCCCACCCCCTTACTGCCGAAGTAGTTGGTGGCGTGGGGGTCCTGCCCCAGAATGTTCCGGGATATATGATCGTGGAACTGGGCCACCAACACGTTGGAAATAGCATAGTCATAATACTGGGCCGCATCGTTGTTGATGTGGGTCTTGGACGTGGCATCGGCATATTCCTCCCCTCGGGGGCTCGGGGGCGCAATGCCCTGATACTTGGCCTTGAGGGCCCACCAGCGCTCGTTATACTCATCGATATCCAGGGGTTGTTCGTAGAGTTCCCACTCGAAGTGGGTCATCAATCCCGTGGAAAAGGGAATGAACACCACCGCATCCAGCGCCTCCTTAAGCAACACCTGAATGGGGTCCACCTCAACATCCCCCGTCACCAGTCCAATGCCCGCTACAAACGGTTTCTGGATGGCCGCGTTCTGCATGAGGGTCCCCACCGCTTCATGGAAACCCCGGTTGGCCCCGCCCCGCAACAGGGGCGGCACTTGCTCACTGGTATAGGCCATAAAATAGTAAATATGCCCCAGCTCGTGGTGCGTGGTGCCGTACCACCGGGTGTTGTTCTCCACACTCATGAGCGACCGGAGATCGCTCTCCAGATCAAGGTGCCAGGCCGAGGCGTGGTTGTTCTTTTTATAGCTGGCCCCCGGCTCCAGGGGATAGAGCGATGAGCGTTCCCAGAACGTCTTGGGCAGCTCCGGGTATCCCAGGCTCACGTAGAACCGTTCGGCCTGCTTCACCAGCCATTCAGGACTTTTCCCGGCCAGTGCCCCATCCAGATCGAGACCCGCTACCGTGATCATTTCCTCCCATCCCTGTCCCCAACGGTTGGGGAGCCAATGGGCGGGCAGCAGGTCCGGCACCGGCTGGTGATATCTCTCCGCCAGGGTATAGCGCGCCCAGGTGTGCAGCTCCCGGTAGAGGGGGCGCAAATCCTCGTTGAACCGGTCCATCATGGCGATCATCTCCGCCACCGTCATGCCGTAATCACTCACCTGATACTGGAAGTAGTTCGCATACCCCAGGTCTTGCACCGTGGCGTTGCGCAGCCGCACCAGGTTGGCCAGACCCGCCTTCAGTCCTTTGCCCACCTCCTTGGAAGCTTCCCAGGCCTTCAGCCGTTCCTCCAGGTCCGTAGACGTTATCAGGATTTCATCGATCTCGTTGGTAGTCACCGATTTCCCATCGATTTTGAAGTCGTAGCCGTACAGCTGCTCCGTCTGGGCCGTTTCCGCTGCGATGCGCTCCTTCACCAGCTCGGCGACAGTGGCCGGGTTGTCGGCTGCCGCGTATAAGACCGCCTCCAACTGCTTCACCTGAAGGGGCTTCAGCTGCTTCTTTCGAGCGAGCAGTTGCCGAGCCTGCTCAATATTCGCCACACTGCCGGTAAAAGCCGCGAAGGCCTCATTGGCCCGGTTGGTGCGGGCGGCATTGGTGGTGTCTCCCTCGATGATCGTGGTGTTCGACTGCCACTCCGCTTGGGCCGAAGCGTAACTCAACTCCAGCACCCGGGCCGTGTAGTCATCGAGAAAGGTCTGGGCCTCGGCCACCGCTTCCGGGTTCTGTTGACTACAGCTCACCGACAGGACAGTTCCAATGAGGGCGATCATGAGGCGGTTCATACAGGCTCCTTAGGGGGACAGTGTTCGTTGGATAAGGTTGATTAAAATTGATGGGGGAATGTAGCCAGCCCCAGGGGAAGGCTCAAGGGTGGACTCGCCTTTTTAAGACGCGAAACTCGTCACTTGCACCACAATCGTGCCGCCCCTACGCCTTGACGCTCTCGCTTTTGATCAGCTTGGCGTCGATACCGAGGCTGGAAATTTTCTGCCGCAGGAATACCGGATGAACGCCGATTTCCCGGGCAGTGGCGGCAATATTGCCGTTCTGTCTGCGCAACTGCTGGGTAATGAAAGTCACCTCAAAATCTTTCACCACCAGCTCCTTGGTCAGTTTGAAATCCTGACCTTCATGCATGGTCCCGCTCCGGCCGGACCAGGCCAGGCGATCGGGGATGAGGTCGCTGGAGATGATGCCTGTTTCGGCACTGCACAGGATAGACGTCCTTTCGGCCACGTTTTTCAGCTCCCGAATGTTCCCTGGCCAGTCGTGATTGAGCAGCAGGTCGCGTACATGGGGATCGATCTGAGTGATGGTCTTGTTCATCTGCCGGGCGTATTCCTCAATGAACATCTCGAAGAAGAACATGATGTCTTCGGGGCGCTCCCTGAGGGGCTGGAGATGAAATTCAAACACATTGATGCGATAATAGAAATCTTCCCTGAAGGCCCCCTCCGATATGAGCTGCCTGAGGTCACGATTGGTGGCCGCGATGATCCGAACATCGCTACGCCGGGTCTTGGTATCCCCCACACGGGAAAACTCCCCGTCCTGTAAAACCCGCAAAAGCTTGACCTGCATGGCAGGACTCAATTCACCCGTTTCGTCCAGAAAAATGGTACCCCCATCGGCAATTTCAAAATAACCGGGATGATCGGTATAGGCCCCTGTGTAGGCACCCTTTACGTGGCCAAAAAGCTCGCTCTCCAGTAGCTGCTCCGACAGGGCCGCGCAGTTCACCACCACAAACTGCTTATGGGCCCGCTGACTGTTTTTATAGATATATTTGGCAAAAACCTCCTTACCCGTGCCGCTCTCACCGGTAATGAGTATCGGGGCATCGGTGTTGGCGGCACTTTTGGCCTGGTCCAGCAAATTCTGGATCTTTTTATTCCGGGTGACAAAGATATCCCCCCGGCTGAATTGCTTCACCTGCTCCTTGAGCAGGATGTTTTCCTTCACCAGGGAGAGTTTCTCTTGTACCTTTTTCAGGGTAATCAGGACTTCATCCGCATCGAGCGGCTTGGTCAGGTATTCGATGGCGCCCATTTTCATGGCCTCTACCGCCGTTTGAATCGAACCGTAGGCCGTCATGATGATAATGTTGGCTTGCGGCAGTGCTTGCAGAGTTTTCTTGGTCATGGCAAGCCCATCCATGGTGGGCATTTGAAGGTCGACCAGGGCCACATCCGGCTCATGATCCACCATCAGCTGATACCCTGAGTCCCCATCCAAGGCAGTCACCACCTCGTGACCTTCCTTTTTCAGATAATGGATAAACCAGGTCAGGATTTCTGGATCATCGTCAATGACAGCGACGCGCATTCCTCTGCTCCCAACTTAATTGAGCATTCAAATCTGGTACCCTCGTTACCAACGAGTGACGAGACCGAGGGCTAGTCCTCGTCTCACATTTTTTATAGTTGATCGGTGAAGATTGCCCATAAAGGTAATACCAAAACGTCTATTGAAAAAATGTTGCCCACGGAAAATTACATCATGCATAATCAATCCCCTCGGCCCGGTTCCATCGGGGTTTATTTCTGTGCCCCGGCCGCCACCCAGTTCGATAAAGTCATCCACGGTGTCGAGGTACCAGCGTGCGGCCCCACCCACATAAACACCGGACCCCTGTTCGCCAGGTACCCACAACCCCCGGCCGCGCAGCAGCCAGTTGCCGGCATATTTAATGAGCGCTAGACCATATATTTCTACCGGCTGGTCCGGAAAGTTCATCCTGCGGTACGAGCCGGATAGCTCCCACCCCTGGCCAATCCCTTGGAACAGTTCACCGGCGATGTCGGCCTTGGGCAGCACTTTGCTCCCCGGTGCCAGCTGAAGACGCACATTCACGTATGCGCGGCGCCACAGGTGCACATAAACATCGCTGAGGATCGCCTCGTCCCCCATATCGTATCGGTTGGTACGCATCAATCCTAAAGCTACCGATCCCTGGGTGAGTTCCCGCTTCACCGTGAACCGCGTCGTCCTCCATGCCGAACGACCATCCGAGAAAGTCTGCCGCTGCCAAAGCAGTACGGGCTCCCAGGGCCGGGCTGCCGGTATCCGATCCAGCAGCCGCAGCAGCCGGTCGATCTCATCGGCATTGCCGCCTAGTCTGCGGGCCAGCTTCAGGTCCTTGCGAGCCTGGGGGAAGTGCCGGGCCGCCTGATGGGCCCGGGAGCGGGCCAGGTAGGGCTCCGCCCGGTCCGGCTGCAGCTCCATCCACCGGCTGTAGGCCTGTTCTGCGGGGCCGGCACGACCCCACCACAGATAAGCATTCCCCAGCGCCATCCAGGCGTCGGCATAACCGGGGGTCTGATGGGTGACGCGGGTCAAGTCAGAGGTCGCCTCCTCATACCGGCCCTGCCAGGCATATACCAAGCCGCGCCCCAGGCGGACATCCGAATCGTTGGGGTTGTGCGTCAATAAAGCCGTGTAGATTTCCACGGCTGCATCCCAGCGGTTGTCAAAGGCAAGTTGCCGGGCCAACCCAAGTTCTTCCTCGTAGGAAAGGGAATCCCCCGCCATGTAGCGCTCATAAGCCGGCCATGCTCCTTGCTCCCGGCTCCCGGAATCAGCAGGGGCCGTCTCCTGGGCTACTAAGAGGGTCAACACCATCGCCAGCAACGCCATCATGATCCCGTCTCCACTGCAAAGCCTTTGCGCTCGATCTTCCCCCAACCCTTGACCCCCCGAATACCGGAAAAGAAGCCCCGGAGACGCCAGTAGGAGTTGAGCTGGCGGTAACCAAAGTTTTCCAACACGGCCAGCCCAAAGAGCTGCAGCAGGTCGGTGAATCGGGGATAGCGGCGAAAGGATATCTCTTCCAGGGCCACCGCCGCGATGGAGAGGGCCACACCAAACACAAAGGCCACCATGAAAAAGACGACTACGTAGGCCCCCGAGGCCCGCCCCAGGATCAATGCCAGGGCAAAGGTGATATAGCCGAACAATTCGATGAGTGGACCCAGCATCTCCAGAAAAAAGAAATAGGGAAACGCCACCATCCCGATCCGGCCGTAGCGGGGATTGAGCAGCATGTCACGATGCCGCATCAAGGTCTCGTACAGTCCCCGTTGCCATCGGTCCCGTTGGCGCCCCAGCGCGCTCACCGTCTCGGGACATTCAGTCCAGGCCACGGGATCGGCCACATAGGTAATGCGATAGGGCCGTCCCAGCCGCCTGCAGTGGCGGTGAAGCCGCACGATCAGCTCCATGTCCTCCCCCACCGTATCGGTGGAGTAACCACCCACAGCCACCACCGTGGTGCGTCGAAATACGCCGAAAGCGCCGGAGATAATCAGGGTCAGATCGAGAGCATCCCACCCCATGCGACCGGACATGAAGGCCCGCAGGTATTCCAGCACCTGGAACTTGGCCAAAAGCCGATGGGGCATCCTGATCTCGGTGACCATCCCGGCCTTCACCACGCAATCGTTGACGATACGGATAATCCCACCGGCAGCCACGGTCCGGGCATCTTCCAGGAATGGACGGACTACGCGGATCAGGGCCTCTCGCTCAAGGAGGCTGTCGGCGTCCATGGCGCAAAATAACGGTGTGCGGCAGTAGTTGATGCCGGTATTCAGGGCGTCGGCCTTACCACCATTTTCCTTGTCAATCACCCAGAGGTTGGGCAGGCGGCGGCTATGGTAAATGCCTCTCACCGTCGCCGTGGCCAGTGTGGCCGTGGGCACCCGCGCCGCCGGTTGCAGATCAAAGGCCTCGGTCAGGCGCGCCAGCGTCTCATCCGACGAGCCGTCATTGATGACCAGGATCTCGTACTCGGGGTATTTCAACAACAGGAGTGACTTGGTGGCCTCCACACAGGTGGCCGCTTCATTGTAGGCCGGAGCGATGAGGGTCACGGGCGGTGCACTCGCCGAGGTCATCAGGTCCTGGATGTCCAGCGATTTCAGCTGACGCGTATAGCGCCGCAGGGCCTTGAACGCCACAATGCTGGTGATCAGGTACACGCTATTAAGGAGCAGGAAGTAGGCCAATACGAGGATGTTGAATCCGTCAAGGACCAGGCCCCCAAATTGATAGACGGTCATACGGGCCGCCCTTCCGCAAGGATCTCCCTGGCCAGGATGCTGCGGCTACGGCCTGCGGCGATCAACTCTTCCAGGATCTCCTCACCCCCGGCCTCCGTGAGCCCCCGCGCGGCCTGGAGAGCCACCCACGGGGAGTCGTCATCGATGCCACTCCTCAGTAGGGACCAGTCCTCATTGCCGCCGAGGCGACCCAGGGCCCCAAAAGCACTGGCCCGCACCACAAAATCGTCCGACCGGCACAGCCGGCGGACAGGCTCTAAGTGATCCGGGCGGCCCACCACCCCCAACAACCGGAGCGTTGCGGCCAACAGATCCCGCTCGGTTTCGGTTTCGAGGACCCCAGCGGCCTGATCGCCAACCGCCAGGTCATTCAGGTCCCGCAGGGCGTCCGCCGCCACCGCCCGGACCCGGGGAACCTCATCCCGATCCCCCAGCGTTCTCCGCAGGGCCGGGGTCACGCCCGGTCCCATGGAGCTGAGCATCGACACCAGGAGGTTCTGGCTCCAGTCCTCGAAGCGATGGAATCGGTCTAAAATGGCCTCAGCATACTCGGGATGATCCATCCCGGCCAAGGCCCGGGCCGCGATCATGGCCACCCATGGCGAGGGATCATCCAGGGCCGCCCGGACCGTCTCCCCGTACGGCTCCAAACCCAGGATGCTCAGGGTGCGAATGGCTCGGGCCCGGCGAGGAGGATCAGCATCTTTCGCCCGCTCCGCCAGCACGGGCAAGTATGCGGCCGCCAGTTGTTTGAGGACGGTCGCTTCGGCTCCCCGGAGACGCTGGGCGAAACGCTGGAGAAAATCAAGGAAGTAGAGCGATTCCTGTTTTCCGACCCGCTTTTGCACGTCCTCGATGGATTGCACCCCGGTCAGCAAATCAAGTATCTGGGGCTCCCACTTGGCCTCCATCCGCTGCCAGCGCTCAGCCGTGCGCATGTTCCGCAGCCGGAGGTATAGAGTAAAAACAGCAAAGATGATAACGAAAACAAACAGGATCGCGATGGTGATGGCCAGAAATAAAAATATCCGGTTCTGACTGGTCAACGGACCTGAAAACAGGAGTTCAATCGTGATCAGGTTTCCCCGGCTTCCAGGATAGCCATAAGCTTATCAGCCAGTTCCAACGGCTGGAATGGCTTTTGGATGACCCCCTGGGCCCCAAGCTCACCGAGTCTGATAACCTGAGCTGGATCGGTCTTGCCGGTAAGGAAGATCACGGGAATGTCCTTCAGCGTCGCCTCCTGGCGAAACTTCACCAACAATTCGAGACCATCCATATCGGGCATCATGACATCCATCAGCACTACATCGGGGCCCTCGCGCCGGGCTATTTTGAGGGCCTCGACACCGGTTGTGGCTTGCAGGACATGAAAACCCGCCGTCCGCTCCAGAATGACCTTAGTGATGAGCAGCAGGTCCTGGTCGTCGTCAACCAGCAGTATCTTCATCTGGCTCTGATGAGCCGTCGAATCCGTGCCAGCAGCTCGACGGGTGAAAATGGTTTCATGATATAGTCGTCCGCGCCCGATTCAAATCCACGTACGATGTCCTTTTCACTGCCCATTGATGTGAGCATCACAATGGGAATCTTCCTGTAGGGAGGTATCTGCCGCAGACGTTCCAGCAACTCAAACCCATCGATACCGGGCATTTTTACATCCAGGATGGCCAGGGAAACCTCCAGGTCTGACGCCCCCTTCAGGGCCGCTGCACCATCGGAGAAATGGATCACCTCGAACCCTTCGCGGCTCAGACGATGCTTGATGACCGCTGCAGTCACCTCGTCGTCTTCGGCCAGGAGAATTTTTTTCTTCTCCGGCGATGCGCTGACCGCCTCATTGAGAATCCGGTTCCGCCCGCCGGACTTGGCCCTATACAACAGCCGGTCGGCCATGGCCACGGCTTCACCCACATTGACCTTATCCCACACTGCCGTCACTCCGGCGGAAAAGGTGACCTGGAAGGAGACACCCTTCGCCCCCCCAAATTCTTCCTGGCCAAAAGCGTCCAGGGCCTTTTGCAAGGCGCGGGTGGAACCGGCGACGCCGGCCTTGGGAAACAGGATCACGAACTCCTCACCGCCCCACCGAGCCAGGAAATCGGTCTGCCTGAGAGCGCCGGTGATCACGGGACCGAGCCGACGCAGGACCTCATCACCCAGCCCATGACCGTAGGTATCGTTCACCGATTTGAAATGGTCCAGATCGAGGATCGCCAGGGAAAGGGATTCCCGCGAGCGACTCGCCAGGGACTGGGCGCGCTTGAAAGCTTCATGAAAAGCTGCGCGGTTGGGCAATCCGGTCAGGGGGTCGGTGCGGGATTCCCTGACCAGTTCCCCGGAACGCTGGAGCTTGGCAGCCACCGCAGCCGACAAGACCTCATAATCGATAGGCTTCTCAAAGTATTCGTCGGCGCCCAGGGCAAAACATTCAGCCTTGGTGCTCGCACTCCCCTTGACCGAGGTGATAATGACCGGAAGACCGGCCAGTTCGGGCCGCTCCCGGATATTTACCAGAAAGTTCCGGCCGTCCGTATCAGGGAGGATCAGGTCCAGAAGGATGATGGCGATATCCTCACCTTCCAGGACCTTTTCCGCCGCCGCGGCCGTTTCAACGGCAAAAATCTCCCGGTTGGCGCCTGCCAGCCGCGATTGCAGAATGCGGGAGGTCACCGGGTCATCCTCAATAATGAGCAGGCCGAACTTGCGCTCATCGCCGCTGGAAGCCACCTCTCGTAAAATCCCAAGGAGGGTGTCCAGTAAAGGTATGGCTTGGTCTGCCTCCCCAGCTTCCAACGCTTCCGCGGCCTCGGTAATTTCCGGAAAACCGTACGTTCCCCCCGAACCCTTCAAGGTATGGGCCAGACGTCGAATCGAGTCCACTCCCTCCTGATCCCCGGCCAGGAACGCCTGCCGGGCGACCTGTAGAGCGTCGATACGCGCCACCAACGCTTCCCGGTAGAGACGCCTCAAATCATCCATCGATCCTCTCCCTTGACGACCGATTCATCTGGGACGGATTTCCTGAATATTCAGTTTTACTTAATCCAACCATCGCGCTGAAGACCGCCGCCCGTGGTAGCCGTATCCATCCGGGTGACTCGGTGCGCCGCCGGATTGACCTGATCTTGAACGGTCCACTACATTCCTCAGTAAACTTAAAAGCGCTGCCTATGGACTGGGTGTAAAATGTGAAGCAGGAAGTAGCCCGGACACCGATGGCATATCCCCGGTCAGAATGGGATGTAACCGCCGTGTCCTGCAGGGTGACTCCGCGATCAAAGACCGGTTCAGCAAGCCGCCGCTTCACCCTGGTTGGCAGCTTCCGCGTAGCGCCAGGGGGACCCTTATCTCATGATACGCCACGCATCTTCCAGGATTGGGACCCGTAGATAAGGGGGGGCGTTACGGGCGCGAAACGCCGCCTCCGAATGGCCTGTGCTGAGCCGGTTGATCTTGCCCATGAGCGTAATCTCTTCCACAGTAGGCTTCGCCTGATAGTCATTAGACCCAGTGGCCCGATCATATTCCGAAGAACTTAACAGGGCATGGACCGTTGGCCCGTTTTGGGGGTTCCATCGCAATTCTCTGCGACCCGGATGCCCTTCAGCTCCTCCATTGTCGTCTTCATGGCGTCGCTGCGTTTCTGACCTTTTCCAAGCGGGCACGCGCCCGCGCAAAAGTTTCCTCCAGTTGGTCGATCAAAGGTGCCAGCGATTCACTGTTTTTCTCGGTGGCCAAAATCTCAATTTGGCCACACAACTCCTGGAGCCGCTGAGCACCGATATGTCCAGCGCTCGATTTGAGGGAGTGGATCGCCCGTTCAATCATCTCAAGGTCGCCGCGTTTAATGCCGCCTACTGCCTCCTCGATTTTTACCGGTGCGATATCGAGAAATAGGGTGAATATTTCACCCGCAAATTGATCTCCGCCGATATGCCGCAACTCCTCAAATACAGCCTCATCCAAATCTTGCCGTTCATTCATCTCAATGCCATGCCCACATTTTCACCGGTTATATCAAATGCCACCCTACACTTACAATAATGCCAATCGTAAAGTACTCACATAAATGTTTGCTTGTCAAGGCGTGCAATAACCCCAGGCTCATCCAACGGATCGGTGATTAAAAGGTTATAGGTCACCGCTAATTTGGTGGGTAATTTCTTGGGCTAGACCATCCGCCACCACGGTGATCTGACGTGATAAATCAAGCCCTAAATAGCATGCGCTAATGAGAGCCATTACACCTCTCAATATCACCCCGGAACCGCTCTATTTGAACCGGCGCGCGTTCATGCGTACGTTCGGCGCCGGTCTGGCCGTTGCAGCGGGGGCCCCGGCAACCCTGTTAGGCGCCCCCTCGGAGCCCACAGACCTACCGACATCCTTCAAGGATATCACACACTATAATAATTTCTACGAATTCTCGAGCAACAAGCAGGCCGTGGCGCGCATGGTCAGCGGCTTCGAAACCACGCCGTGGCAGCTGGAAGTCACCGGACGGGTAGCGAAGCCGGCGCTCTTTGATGTGGAGGAACTCATCACGCGCTTCCAACCCGAAGAGCGCGTTTACCGCCTGCGGTGTGTCGAGGGCTGGTCCATGGTGATCCCCTGGCACGGTTTCCCACTGGCGCGCATCCTGGAGGCCGTCCAACCTACCCCTGAGGCCCGTTACCTGAAGTTTATCACCGTCCATCGCCCCCGGCAGATGCCGGGACAGAAAAATGGCTGGTACCACTGGCCCTACGTGGAAGGGTTGCGCCTGGACGAAGCCCTGAACGACTTGGCGATCCTGGCCACCGGACTGTACGCGAAAAAACTGCTGGCCCAGAACGGCGCACCGGTCCGTCTCGTCGTACCTTGGAAGTACGGCTTCAAAAGCATCAAGTCTATCGTCCGCATCGAACTGGTCAAAAGCCGCCCCACCTCCCTGTGGATGCGGGCCGCCCCCCACGAGTACGGCTTTTATGCCAACGTGAATCCCAAGGTGCCCCACCCCCGCTGGTCCCAGGCCAGTGAGCGGCGCATCGGTGAGTTCCGCCGGCGACGAACCCTCATGTACAACGGTTACGAGGAACAAGTAGCGCACCTTTATGCCGGGATGGACCTCAAGGCTAACTATTGATCGCCCGCGCCCGGTGGCTGGTCCATCCCCTGGCCTTGCTGCCCCTGGCCCTCCTGTTCTACGATTTCCTCATCGATAATCTCACGGCCAACCCCATTCAGGAGATCACCCAGCGCACCGGTAAAACCGCCCTCATCCTCCTGATACTGACCCTGGTCGTAACGCCGGTCAACCGCCACTTTCGCCTCCCGGACCTGGTCCCCCTGCGCAAACGGTTGGGACTCTACGCCTTCCTGTATGCTACCCTGCACCTCTCCATCTTTGTGGGCCTCGACTATTTTTTCGACTGGGAACTCATCCTTCTGGAACTGAGCGAAAAGCTCTATGTCCTGGTGGGCCTCACCGCCTGGCTCCTGCTGCTCCCTCTGGCCGTCACTTCCACCAAAGGTTGGCAGCGGCGCCTGGGCAAGCGCTGGAAGGGTCTCCACCGGCTGATCTACGTCGCCGCCAGTGCCGTCATCCTGCACTTCCTCTGGCTGGTGAAGTCCGATATCCGCGAGCCCCTGGCCTACGGGGCTGGTGTCGCCCTATTGCTGACCCTGCGCTTGCCGCCGGTTAGACGCTGGCTCCCACGACGCACCCCTGAATAGCGGCTGCAACCCGCCCCGGCGCTTTGGGATGGTCTTCTGTCTATGAACACTGGCCAGACGCAAATGTCTCAATAGCGACGCTGCTCAATATAGCGCTTGACCCAATCGATTCAGCCCCTTAGATTGCCCCAGCGAATAAGGTAATGGGCTGAATAACACATTTAAGTGGTTCCATCGCGTGTGACGGTACCACAATCAAAGAGGAGCATAACGCATGAAAAACATGAAATCAACCACTGGGGTTCTAACTGTATTGGCAGTGGGGCTCCTGTTCCTGACGTTCGTCCAGGCCGGTGGTGATTATGCCAAGAAAACCGCTGCGGCCGACGAAGCCTTGATATGTGTTTACAATATCTCCGGTGCTGACGGCGGCGCAGGGATGTTTTGCGGTGGATGTGTCAATCGGGTGAAGGCCGCCCTGCTAGAGGTGGATGGCATCGCCTCAGTGGATGCCGTCGATCTCAAGACTGGAACCGCCACGGTTACCCTGACCAAGGATTCCAAAGCTAAAGATCTCATCCCCGAAGCCATCGCGGATGCCGGATTCTTAGCCACCCTCAAGGTGGACGAGGAAAAATCCGAAAAGTAACTCGCGCGTCCTATATAATTCTACTGTTAGCTAGATAACAAGACAGCCCGGGAGTCGTCCCGGGCTGTCTTGTTGTGTCGTCAGACCGACGGCTAATTCAGGGCGGTCAGGACCCAGGCTCTTCTAAGTAGCGACTCGAGTCCCGGTTCCACGACCATCCCCAGACTAAAATGAATTTCGATGTCGTCATCAGTCACCAATAGGCCAACCAGTGCTTTGGGTGCTTCAACGCCAAAGTCGCTCATCTTCAATCCTAGGGTCCCAGTGATCAGCAGCTGCCCGTCCGCCAGAAACTGAACTGCTACCAGCGTCTCGATAAGTCTTTCCATCCCGGCCACTTTCAATTTGCCCAGGGTCCACAGATCGAACAGCGAAGAGTCGCCGGGCCACTGCCCCACTACATTGGCCTTGAGCAACTCATAGTGAATCACCGGTTGGCTCTTGGCCTTTAATGCGGCCGCAATCTTTTTATCCATGATCTTATGGCCGCTTTTAAGCCCTGCCACGGGTATGGACAGTTCCACCCGTGGAAGATTATCGATAGCGTCGCCGGACAGATTGAGGTCTTCCGGGTTGGCCTCGGTTGCCGGCAGCGCTATTTCGACGAATCCGTCTAGCTCGCTAGCCTCTGCCGTCCAGTCACGGATGTTGGAACTGCCCGCCATCCACAGCCTGCTGCCCGGCTGAATTGTATATCGGCTCGGGGATTGAGCCGCCAACTGGCTTAGGGAAATCAACATTGCTGCCAACATCAAGGGCCAGACTCTATGGTTCGCCCGCTTCATGATTTCACGCCCCTTCCTGCCGGAGGGCGCATGGGCGCCACTGCTGCCGCCCATGCTTCCGGTGCTTTGTTTAGGATTGCCATGACTAGAATTAAACCGATACTTCGCTGAT
>JADFNF010000212.1 GCA_022563485.1 Fidelibacterota bacterium
AGTCGAAGATCGGTTTCAGACCGCCTTTCCAGATCTGGAGGAACGGGTTGGAACACGAGGCGGTCAACTCCGACGTTTGCTGCTCCGCCCAACTGTTGGCCGGCAATACGATGTCCGCGTATTCACAGGTGGCCGTCATTTCGATGTCCTGGCTGACAATTAACTCGATGTTCGGATTCACATTTTTCACCATCTCATAGGCATACTTGGCATTGTTGAGCAGATTCACGTTGGTGTGCCAGATCATTTTGGTGGGTGTGGGCATGTGGGTTTCACCCGTAAAGACTTTCCGCCCGTACTTGGGTGTATCGACGATCAGCGGCTTATCGCCGATGTTCCAGTAAGCGGGTTCTTCACCCCGGGCTGTGGCACGGATTTTAAGATCCTTGGCTTTCGCATTGGGATCGAGATTGGGTTCGAAAGGATCCTCCGCCACCCATGCCTTGAAGCCGGGACCCACCTGATCCGAGCCCTGGAACAATCCGGCCTTATAATTACCGGCCCAGGTATGGCAGCCTGCGCCGGGCAGTCCTATATTGCCGGTCAGGATCACCGGCAAATAAGCCGCACGATTAGTCTCCACAGCATGGAACCAGTGGTTCAACCCTTCGCCGATATGGATGGAAGTCGGCTTGATAGTGGCGATGTCTTTGGCGAGTTGTTGGACCAGTTCTTTGTTGCAGTGCGTGATATCCGCCACGGTATCCAGATCATAGTCCTTGAGATGCACGTGTTTGTAGGCCCAGAACAGGGTACAAACTTCGATCTCTTTCCCCTCTACACCGGTGACTTTTCCATCCCATTCCAGCAGCGGATCAATGCCTCTTGCCAGCAGTTTCCCTCCGACGTCATCCCGGGTGATGGGCTTGATCGAACTGGAGAGTTGGTCATAAACCGTAAAATCGCCGATCTGCTCGTACTGCTCCTTTTTCAAACCGTGGATGGTGTAGCTGGGGCTGTCTGCTTTCAGTTGAGGCTGGTAATCAGGGATGAAGTCCTCCGGCTTCAGCCGCTTAAGGGTATCTTTCCTGATCAGCAGTGGGAAATCGGTAAATGCCTTGACAAATTTCTCATCGTGCCAGTCATTGTCGATGATGATTTTGGCAATACCGAGCAGGAGGGCCGCGTCGGTATTGGGGCGGATGGTGATCCAGTAGTCGGCCTTGGAGGCTGATGGGCCGTATTCCGGCGACACCACGACCAGCTTGCCACCTCGCTCCATGATTTCAGTGGCGAAATGGTTGTCCGGCCGTTTATTCTCAACCATGTTCTTACCGATGGAGACGTGCAACTTACTGAAGCGCATGTCGTTGAGGTCCACATCGGAGGCCTGCAGCCCGTGGACGAACGGAAATCCCGGCGCCTGGTCGCCGTGCCAGGTATAGTTGGACCAGTTTCTCCCGCCGCGGGCCTCGTTCTTGTCCACGTTTCGCACGTGAGAATCCACCAGCGCAAGCGTGTTGGAGAACCGGTAGGCGCCGTATTTGCCAATGACGCCCAGCAGCCCCATGCCGCCACGGAGCTTGATGGTCCGGGTACCGGCGCCTCCCCAGTGGCTCAGCATCTCTTCAGGATAACCTTGCTTTAGCAGACGCTTGCGGCCCTCATCGCCGCTATAGGTTTCGGCAATTTTGATGATCGCCTGCGCGATGTAGTTCTCCACAGCCTCCCAGGAAATCTTTTCCAGGGTGTCCTCACCGCGGGCGGAAAACTTATATTTCTGCTTATTCTCCTTGGTAAGAAAAGGAAAGCCGTCATCCGCCCACTGTTTCCAGCCTCTGCGGACGAGAGGATATTTCAGCCGGTAGCTGCCGTAGATGCGCCGATGAAAAGTGAACCCGTTGGAGCAACCCCTGGGATTCCAGGCATAGGTGCATTGGTTCCCATAGATATCTTTGATTTTATGGTTATCGTAGTTCTGTTCGGAGCGAATCATCACACCGTTGCGAGTGAATGCGCGCAGGCGGCACTCATGGGTACAGTTCGGGGAACAGATAAAGGTGAAACTATCGTCAGGTTTGTATTGATTCCGGTAAACCTTCTCCCAATTACGATTGGGATAATAGCCCAATGGGTTTTCAATATCGGGGATGGTTTGCAGGTAAAACAGACTGGCGGGGGCAGCAGACAGCACTGCGATGCCGCCCAGGCCGGTGAACCCCGTCCTCAGGAAATCCTTCCGGCTGATGTTTGTCCCCTCAGATAATTTCTGATCCTGGAAAGTGCGCTCTTTTTTCGAACGGCCCATTTTGGTTCTCCTCAACTAAGGAAATATTTTCACTATTGAAGCACTAAGGTATACCAGGTGGAGATCATCTTTTGTCCGTTGCGATCCCTGGCGCTACCGTCCCACACGGCGAATGCGACCGGGTAGGTTCCACCGGCGCGGAACTGGATATCCTCCCCCCTGCTGGAGTTCATCTCACCCATAAGAACAACCTGCCATTTCCGTCCATCCCAGACCCCCTTGCCGAGGACGTTTTGAGCATTAACCGGTTGGGGGGTCAATGTTTCGGGTCCCGCGGCGTTGACATCCTCAACCGGGGTGAGGATCTTTTCGGTGGAGGAAAGGTTCCCGGCATCCCGGCCAGGGAGATAGGTGAGTTCGGCCATCTCGAGAGGGTAAGTATCGACATCACCATCGCTCGCCCGGTACCCATAGGCGAGTTCAATATCCGGTACTTGATCGCGGTCCTGACGCCACTGCCACTCGGCTTTCCAGAACCATATATTGGCCGGGTTTACGGTTGACCCCATACCGTGAAATCCCGGTTCACCGGATAAGGAAAACTGCACCGCCGCGGCATCCTGAAAATCCTGGACCCGGTAAGTGGCTCCATCCTCGGTGCCATCTTCCCATTCCAGCAGCACGGCAAGATATCGATTGTTATACAACACTTTAAGGTCTACATAGTCGAGGTTATCGCTCCCCCTTTGCCACAAGCGCGAGACGGGAATCGAAACGGCAGGGACTGTTTCCCAGACCGCGCCACGAGGATTATTCAAGTCAGCCCCCG
>JADFNF010000043.1 GCA_022563485.1 Fidelibacterota bacterium
CTATTTCGAGACGGCCGTCAAAATCATCGGCGCGTCCGATGCCAATGGCGTTACCCTGCCCATCCCGCACGCCTATTTCAAGTCGGTGCTGACCGAGAATAGCCGGGGCCGCCTACACATGTGGTCGTTCGTCATGCCCAACGAATATTCGGGCAAACCCCTGGCGGATTTCCGCGTCCCGACCGTCAAGGTGGAGAAGATGTCGGGCCTGCTGCTGTGGGAACGCCTGGTGGGGTCCAAGATTAAGCGCGAGAAGAGTCGGGTTCGGAAGATGTGGTGAGCGGGTGGGAAGAGTGATGGCAGGGCCAAATTGCGCCACCATGCTGTAGTTCCAAATAAAGAGTGATCGGACCGATCCTAAAACCCCCTGAACGGGCCGCGATTCCTTCGTAAATTTCTGCGCTTAAGCGAGGTCCGTTGGCCTCGTTCCGACTGAGTTTCAACAAGTTTTACTACGCCCCACACCGACGGTTGAGTCGCCAAAGGGGCTAAAAATATTCGGATTGATAACCGGGCAACAGAAGTAAGGTATTATGAGCAAGGCTTATATGAACTATATCGCCGGTGAGTGGTGTGACTCGGAGAGTGGTAAGCGGTTCGATGACATCAATCCCGCCGACCATGGGGACGTTGTGGGATCTTTCCCCCAGGGCAACGTCCAGGACGTCGACCGGGCCGTGGCCGCCGCCCAGGAGGCTTTCGACGATTGGCGCCTCATGCCGGCCCTCACCCGGGGCGAGATCATGAAGCGGGTCGGTGATATCCTGCTGGCGCGTAAGGAGGAGCTCGCCCGGCTGCAGACCCGGGAGATGGGGAAGGTCCTGGTCGAGACCCGGGGGGATGTGCAGGAGGGGATCGATACGGCCTACTTTGCCTTCGGTCAGGCTTCACGACTCACCGGCCAGACCATACCTTCCGAGCTGCCCAACAAGTTCAACATGACCACCCGCATCCCCTTGGGGGTGGTGGGGATCATCACGCCGTGGAACTTCCCCCTGGCCATCCCCACCTGGAAACTGTTCCCGGCTCTCACCAGCGGGAACACGGTGGTCTTCAAACCGGCCTCCGATACCCCGGCCACGGCCACCCTTTTGGTGGAGGTCCTTCTCGAAGCAGGCATACCCCCTTTGGCCATCAACCTGGTTCACGGCCCCGGTGCCGAGACGGGGAAGGCCATCGTAGACCACCCCCATATCGACGCCATCTCCTTCACCGGAAGCTCAGCCGTCGGCAAAGTCATCAATGCCACGGCGGGGGGGGAGCTCAAGCGCGTGTCACTGGAGCTGGGCGGCAAGAACGCTGCGATTATCATGGATGACGCCGACCTTGATCTGGCCCTGGAGGGGGTGCTGTGGGGCGCCTTTGGCACCACTGGCCAGCGCTGCACCGCTACCAGCCGGGTCATCGTTCATGAGCAGGTGTACGATGATTTTCTGGAACGCCTCATTGAGGCCACGAAGCAGCTGCGGCTGGGCAGCGGCCTGGATGACGGGGTGGATCTGGGGCCGGTGATCAATGACGCGGCCCGGGACAGGATTCACCAGTACGTCCAGACCGGCAGCCAGGAGGGGGGTAAACTCGTCCTCGGGGGCCGGTTTGCCCAGGGCGACGGCCTGGATAGCGGCAGTTTCTATGAACCGACGATATTCACCGACGTACTCCCCGGCATGACCATCCATGACGAGGAGATATTCGGCCCGGTGCTGGCGGTCATGAAGGCCACCAGCTTCACCGAAGCCATCGAGCTGCTCAACGCCACCGACTATGGTCTATCGTCCTCGATCTACACCAATGATGTTCAGGCCGCCTTCAGGGCCATGCGGGATATCCACACCGGCATCACTTATGTGAACGGGCCCACCATCGGCGCCGAGGCCCACATGCCCTTCGGCGGGGTCAAGAACACCGGGAACGGCCACCGGGAAGGCGGGGCGGCCGCCTACGAATTTTTCAGTGAGGTCAAGACCCTTTATGTGGATTACAGCGGCACACTTCAGCGCGCCCAGATCGATAACCGTTAGTCAGGACAGGACGACAATGACACCATCAATATCACCGAAGAACGTCCGCAAGATACTTGGGCGGCATGTGCTCACCGACGGCTTTCAGGTCATTGTTGATCTGGAGAAAAGTCATGGCTCATGGGTCCATGACGCCGTGACAGGGAAGGAATACTTGGACCTGTTCTCCATGTTTGCCTCCATGGCCGTGGGCTACAATCACCCTACGCTGCTGGCCAATAAGGAGCGTCTCACCGGAGCGGCGGTGAACAAGCCGACCCTTTCGGACATCTACGCCCAGGAATACGCTGAGTTTGTGGACACCTTTTCCACCTTCGGCATTCCTGACTACCTGCCCTACGCCTTTTTTATCGAAGGAGGCGGTTTGGCGGTGGAAAACGCCCTCAAAGCGGCCTTCGATTGGAAGGTGCGGAAAAATATGGCGGCCGGTCACGGTGAGCGGGGTTCCCAGGTGATCCACTTCAGGAACTGCTTTCACGGCCGTACGGGCTATACCATGAGCCTCACCGATAGTCATGACCCGCGCAAAACCCTCTATTACCCCCGGTTCGACTGGCCCCTGGTCACTCATCCCCGGTTGAGTTTCCCCATCACCGATGAGGTCGTGAAGGAGGTGGAGGCGTCTGAAAGGCAGGCCCTGGACGAGATCAAGCAGGCGCTGCATGCGCATCCCCACGACATCGCCGCCCTCATCATTGAGCCGATTCAGGGCGAGGGGGGTGACAACCAGATACGGCCCGATTTTGCCCGCAGCCTGCGCCAGATTTGTGACGAAGAAGACATCATCTTTATCTATGATGAAATCCAGACCGGTGTGGGCATCACCGGGGTCTTTTGGGCCCACGAATACTTCGGTGAAGACGCCCGGCCCGACATCCTGGCCTTCGGGAAAAAGACCCAGGTGTGCGGCATCCTGGCCAGCAGGCGCTTCGATGAAGTTGAGCACAACGTGTTCCATGAGTCGAGCCGCATCAATTCCACCTGGGGCGGCAACCTGGTTGATATGGTCCGCTTTAACCTCATCCTCCAAATTATCAGGGACGAGGAACTGATTGATCATGCCCGGACCCACGGGCGCTATCTCATGGACAAACTGGAAGCCTTGGCCGCTGAGTTCCCCGGATATGTTTCCAACGTCCGTGGCAAGGGACTGTTCGCCGCCTTCGATCTGCCTTCGGGCACCGAGCGGGACGCCGTGGCCTCGGCTTTGTATGACCAGGGCGCAATCATCCTGGGGAGCGGGGAACAGTCCATACGGTTCCGCCCCCATCTCAACATCACCCGCGCGGAAATCGACCTGTGCTACGATCTCCTGGTCAAATCGGTGCGGAGCTGCCTGGCCTAGGCGTTGCCTGGAACCCTCTACGTGGTGTCTACGCCCATTGGCAACCTGAAGGACATCACCCAACGCGCCCTGGAAATCCTGTCGCAGGTGGACCTCATTGCGGCTGAGGACACGCGCCATACCGCCATTCTCCTCAGGCGTCACCACCTGAATAAGGCACAGGTGAGTTACCACGAACATAACGAGCAAAGCCGGTCCCGGGAATTGCTGGCGGCCCTCCAGTCCGGTAAGGACATTGCCCTGGTGAGCGATGCCGGCACTCCGGCCATCTCCGATCCCGGATACCGCATCATCAAACTGGCAGGGGATCACGGGATACCGGTGGTCCCGATTCCCGGTGCCAGCGCTCTCCTGGCGGCCCTGGTGACCAGCGGACTGCCCACCGATCGATTCCTCTTTGAAGGTTTTCTACCCCGGAAGAAGGGTCGCCGTACCCGTCTTGAATCTCTGGCTGGCTTCGAGGGTACGGTCGTCATTTACGAAGCTGCCCGGCGTGTGGAGCGCACGCTGAACGACATTGCCACCCACTTTGGCAATCGCCGGGTGGCCCTCTGCCGGGAACTGACCAAGAAATTCGAGACGGTGCTGCGAGGTTCCGTGCAGGATGTGCTGGAGACCTTGGGCGAAAGACCCCTTAAAGGCGAATGTGTGCTGGTCATCGGAAAGGCAGGTCTGGCATAGGGGGCCCGCTCATCAGTTTCGAAGGCATCGACGGCTCGGGTAAATCGACCCAGATTGCCATGCTCAAAAAGCGGCTCGAGGCCCTGGGTCATGCGGTGGTGGTGGTGCGGGAGCCAGGGGGAACCCCCCTCTCCGAGAAGATCAGGGATCTGTTGCTGAACCCTGGAAGCAGCAGCATGGATGCCCGCACGGAGACGCTCCTGTTCTCTGCGGCCCGTGCCCAACTGGTCCAGGAAGTGATCATCCCGGCCAGGGAACGGGGGGATATTATCCTGTGTGATCGCTTCGCCGACAGTACCCTTGCATATCAGGGCTACGGGCGGGAACTTCCATTGGAGGAGATCATTACCACTCAAGAGCTAGCGACGAGTCGGCTGAGCCCGAATCTCACGGTACTGCTGGACCTTGCCGTGGAGGAGACTGAGGGGCGCCTACAGAGCACCCAACCTGATCGGATGGAACGTGCCGGAAAGGCATTTATGCAACGTGTCCGGGATGGGTATCTGAAGCTGGCGCAGGCCGATCCTGATCGTTGGCTGGTGATTGATGCCACCCAGGAAATAGAACCCATTGCCAGGGAAATCGAAACATATGTGGTACAAAGAATTGTCATTAGGTCGTAGGGCTAAGCGTCATATCCGCCAACTGTTGACGGCAATCGTGGTGCTGTTCCTCGGATTGGGTGCCGTAAAGGCCACCGATCTCTTCCGGTCGATTTCGGCCAATATACGCACGTATAACAATGTGGTAAAAAATCTCCTGGCCGAGTATGTGGATGATATCGATAGCCAGGAGTTGATTACCGCCAGCATCGAAGGCATGCTCAGGGACCTTGATCCCTATACCGTCTTCATTCGGGAAAAGGACCAGATGTCGGTCAATATGTTGACCCACGGCAAGTATGGGGGTGTGGGTATACGGCTGGGTGTCCGGGACGATATCCTGACGGTGATCGCCCCCATGGAGGGGACCCCGGCCTTCCGGGCCGGCGTCCGTCCGGGCGACAAGATCATTGCCATCGATAGCGTGGACACCCGGGAGTACACCACCGAAAAGGCTGCCGAAATGATTCGGGGTAAGCCCGGCACACAGGTCATCCTGACGTTTCAGCGTTTGGGCGAGGACGAGCCCCTGGATATCACCCTCATCCGCGAAGAGATCAAGGTCAATGACATGCCCTACTATGGCGTCGATGATGGTGTGGGGTATATCAAGATCAATCGCTTTTCCCGAGACACCGCCAAACAATTTCGCCGAGCCGTGGCCGAGCTCCAGGAACAGGGAATAGACGGTCTGATACTTGATCTGCGCCATAATCCGGGAGGCCTCCTGCGGGATGCGGTGGCCATGGTGGATGCCATGGTGGAACCGGGCGTCGATATTGTAGAAACGCGCGGCCGGTCCCCAAAGGCTACCGGAAAGCATCGTTCAAATCGGGAACCGGTCCTTGATCTTGAAATCCCAGTGGTCATTCTGGTGGATGCGGGATCCGCCTCGGCCAGTGAAATTGTGGCCGGGGCCATTCAGGATCTTGACCGTGGGGTGATTTTGGGCGAGCGCACCTTCGGCAAAGGCCTGGTTCAGAGCATCTTTCCCCTGGGGAAAAATACCTCCATCAAGATGACCACGGCTAAATACTATATCCCATCGGGACGATTGATCCAGAAGGAGGATTATCATCATAATGGCGCGCTGACCGATGGGCTGGATAAACGGGATTCCCTATTCGTTACGCGCAATGGGCGGATCGTTAAAGGTGGGGGGGGCATCCTGCCTGACATTGAGGTTATATCCGAATTCCTGCCCCCGTTGACGCGACGGGCCCGGGCGCATTTCTTCTCCTTCGCCACTCAAAACCAGAACGAGTACGACCTCACATTACCCGTCATCATTACCGATGCCATCATGGAGGACCTGCGGACCTACCTGGCGACCAAGGATATAGAGGTAACCTTTCCCGGTGAAAAGGACCTGAAAACCTTTGAGGCGGGTCTGGACACGCTGGAGTCCTTTGAGGGCCAGGTTGACCTGACTGACCTCAAGGCCTACTATGAACAAAAACGCCTCACCGCCTTCGACGATGAAAGCGAGTCTATCAGGCGGGAACTGCGCCTGGAATTTGCTACCCTCATAGGGGGCTGGGGCGAACGAATCCACGCCTCTCTGGTGGATGATCGGGCCTACCAGCGGGCCACGGAAATCCTGCACAATCCCAGCGTCTATCACGAGATTCTTGAGCCGGTGGATGCAACCGCCCTCGTAAAGTAGGCCGGCAACTCGTCCAAATCCGATCCCGTCCGTTGACATGATCTGTTGCTAACCTTTAACTTCGCCCGCCGTCGGCCCGTTGCAAGGGCTTGGGCGTGAACGTTTCGCTGAACCTTTGGCCTGAGCTCAGGTTGGGTCGTGCGCTCAGGACCCATACCGGTCGATTAGCTCAGTTGGTTAGAGCGCTTGCTTGACATGCAAGAGGTCACTGGTTCAAGTCCAGTATCGACCACTAAGGACGGTTTAAGCTGCGGGACCGGCAGTATGATTATCTTAAGTTAATGTCAGATATCACCCTCACACTCCCCGATGGATCCATTCAGCAGGTTCCTCGCGGGTCCACTCCAGCCGATTTTGCCCGGTCCATCGGCCAGCGCCTATATGACGATGCGGTTGCTGCCCTGGTGAACGACGAACTGGTCGATCTCACCATCCCCCTCACCCAAAATGCCACGGTCCAGATCATCACCAAGCAGGATGATCGCGGGCGCGAGGTCCTGCTCCACAGCACGGCCCATCTCTTGGCTCAGGCGGTCAAGCAGCTTTATCCCGAGGCCAAACTTGCCGTTGGACCAGCCCTGGAAGAGCGCTTCTACTACGACATCGACCTGGACCGCCCCATCACCGATGAGATGCTGACCGAAATCGAGGAGGAGATGCGGCGCATAGCCGCCGCCGATTACCCCGTGGAGCGCCAGGAACTGACCCGGGCCGAGGCCCTAAAGATTTTTACCGACCTGGGGGAAGACTACAAGCTGGAGATCATTGCCGACATTGATGGCAACGACAACATATCGGCCTACCGGCAGAATAACTTTGTCGATCTGTGCCGGGGACCCCATGTGCCGTCCACCGGTAAAATCAAGCATTTCAAGCTTTTGTCCACCTCCGGCGCCTATTGGCGGGGAGATGAGCGCAACAAGATGCTCCAGCGTATCTACGGCACCTCCTGGGGCGATAAAAAGAGCCTGAAGGACTATCTCTATCGTCAGGAAGAGGCCAAGCGCCGGGACCACCGCAAGCTGGGCCAGGAACTGGACCTGTTTTCCTTTCATCCCATGGCGCCGGCCAGCCCATTTTTCCACCCCAAAGGGGCCGCTATTTACCTGGCATTGGAGACGTATATCCGATCCCTATATGGTAAATACGGCTACGATGAGGTGATAACCCCGCAAATTTTTGACGTGGAACTCTGGAAACAGAGCGGCCATTGGGACCATTACCGGGAAAACCTGTTCCTGATTCCCCAGGGGGAGGATGAAGACAAGTGGATGGGGGTCAAGCCCAT
This sequence comes from Fidelibacterota bacterium, assembly GCA_022563485.1. Classification (GTDB taxonomy): domain Bacteria; phylum Fidelibacterota; class Marinisomatia; order SCGC-AAA003-L08; family TS1B11; genus JADFNF01. The sequence goes on from JADFNF010000043.1 coordinate 7,604, forward strand.
GAACTGCCCCGGCCATGCCATCATCTATGCTTCGCAGCTGCGGTCCTACCGGGACCTTCCCATCCGATATGCGGACTTCGGTCGCCTGCACCGGTACGAAAAGACGGGCGTCCTCTCGGGGCTGACCCGGGTGCGCAGTTTCGCTATCGACGATGCCCACATCTTCTGTACTCCCGAACAGATCGGCACCGAAATTCGCAGCTTGTTCGACATGATCCAGGAGGTCTACAAGGTCTTCGGGTTCGAGGATGTGGAAATTCTGCTTTCCACCCGCCCAGAAAATTTCATGGGAGATGCCGAACTGTGGGATAAGGCCGAGGCCATTCTAGCCGAAAATCTGACGGCGGCCGGGATCGAATTTGAGGTGGACCCGGGCGAAGGTGCTTTTTATGGCCCGAAAATCGACTTTGACTTCCGGGACGCCCTCAAACGCAAGTGGCAACTCACCACGATCCAGCTCGATTTTTCCCTACCGGAAAGGTTCGGACTGAAGTACATTGACGCGCGCTCCAGCGAGCAGCGCCCCGTGGTGATCCACCGGGCGATCCTGGGCAGCATCGAGCGGTTCATCGGGGTCTATCTCGAACACACGGGTGGTGACTTGCCCCTCTGGCTGTCACCGGTGCAGGTTATTGTGTTGCCCATCTCGGAAAAATCCCGGGAATATGGATTGCGGGTAGGGGCGCAGCTCAAGGCCGCTGGCCTACGCACCCAGGTGGATGCCCGGGATGAAAAGGTAGGCGCCAAAATTCGACAGGCGGAATTGCAGAAGATTCCGGTGATGCTCGTGGTGGGTGAACGGGAGGCCAAGGCCGGCACCGTATCGTTGCGGCGGCGCAAGCTGGGCGATGAAGGAATCGTCGCGCTGAACGATCTCGTGACCCGGTTGTTGCGTGAGATTGAAAATAAAGAGAGGAGCTTAAGCCCATAGCGAAGGATAATTCGATTCCCCGCGTAAATGATAAAATCTTGGCCCCTGAAGTGCGATTGGTGGGGCTAAACGGTGACCAGATCGGTGTCGTGCCCATCGAGGAAGCCAGGGCGCAGGCCGAGAGCGATGGACTGGATCTGGTGGAAGTAGCCCCAAAGGCCAATCCTCCCGTAGCAAAGGTCATGGATTTTGGTAAATTCAGGTATGATCAGCAGAAGCGGACGCGGGAAAATAAAAAGAAGCAGCACACCGTTGCCGTCAAGGAAGTACGCATACGACCCAGCATCGGCGATCATGACCTGGAAACCAAGATGAACAATGCCATTAAATTCTTGAAGGACGGCAGCCGATTGAAAATATCGCTCAGGTTCCGTGGCCGGGAGATGAGCCGGCAGGACTTGGGCACGCTATTGCTGGATCGGGTCGTGGAAATATTATCTGACTATGCCGTGGTAGACAAGTCACCGGTTATCGAGGGTCGTGTGATGACCATGTTTCTAATGCCAAAGTAATTTTAATGAAGGGAACCGTCGCGTGCCAAAGATGAAAACCCGTCGGAGCGCTGCCAAGCGTTTCAAACTGACGGCCTCGGGAAAAATCAAGAGAAATCGGGCTTACAAGAGCCATATTCTTACCAAGAAGACCACGAAACGGAAACGGCGGCTCCGTCACGGCACGATATTGGTTGCCGCTGAAGTCAAGCGCGTCAAACGAATGCTTGCGAGCTAGGAAACAGGATAATGCCAAGATCAAACAGTAGTGTCCCACGACACAAAAGACACCGTAAAATTATCAAGCAGGCCAAGGGTTATTATGGGACCCGGTCACGTAATTTCCGGACGGCCAAAGATGCCATTATCAAGGCCCTATCCTACGCCTACCGGGATCGTCGTCAACGCAAGCGCCAGCTGCGTCAACTATGGATTGCCAGGATCAACGCCGCAACTCGCCAGCACGGCATGAGTTATTCCTCATTCATCCATGGCTTGCAGGTCAACCATATCGAGCTGAACCGCAAAATTCTGGCGGAAATGGCCGTAAACGATCCCCAGAGCTTCGAACAACTCGTCAAAACACTTTCCTAAAATCAGATGAGTCTTCACACGGACATCAGACGGGTCCGTGCGGAGTTTGACGACCGTCTCAAAGCCGTCCAGGCCCGGCTGGCCGCTGGCCTGGATGGAAGCGAGCATGCTGAGCAGCTCCGCATCGACTTCCTGGGCAGGAAGGGGGCGGTGGCCGGATTATTCGCCGGACTGGGTGCCCTTTCCCCTAAGGAGCGCCCCGCCGCAGGCCAGCAGCTCAACGCCCTGAAGGAGGCCATTGCCGGAGCTGTGAGTGATCTGCAGCCGGGACCCTCCCAGGAGGACCGCCCGTCAGCGCCCCAGCTTGACCTCACCCTACCCGGTGATCCGATCCCCCTGGGTTCCACCCATCCGGTGACTCAAATCGAGTCGAAGATCAAAAACATCTTCGCCCGCATCGGGTTTTCCATCTATTATGGTCCGGAAGTTGAAACCGAGTTCTATAACTTCGAGGCGCTGAACTTTCAGGCTGATCACCCGGCCCGGGATATGCAGGACACCTTTTACCTGAGCAAGGACCTGCTCCTGCGTACCCATACGTCCAACAATCAGATCCATGCCATGGAGGCCATGAAGCCGCCTCTGCGCATCATCATGCCGGGGCGGGTCTTCCGCAATGAAGCCATCAATGCCCGCAGCCACTGCCAGTTCCACCAGATCGAGGGCTTGGTCGTGGACCGCCAAGTCTCAATGGCTGAGCTTAAGGGCACCATGACCCATTTCGCCCGGGAGCTCTACGGTCCCGATACCAGAACCCGATTCCGCCCCAGCTACTTTCCCTTCACTGAGCCCAGCGCCGAAATGGATATTTACTGGGGACTGGAGACGGATCGGGACCATCGCATCACCAAGGGCACCGGCTGGCTCGAGATTCTGGGCTGCGGCATGGTGCACCCCAATGTCTTCAAGGCCGTGGATCTGGATCCTCTAAAATGGACCGGCTACGCCTTTGGCATGGGGCTGGAGCGCATGGCCATGCTCAAGTGGGGCATAGGGGACATCCGCCTGTTCTTTGAAGGCGATCTCCGCTTCCTGCGGCAGTTCTGACCATGAAAATCTCCATCGACTGGCTTAAAGATTTTGTCGACTTCGACCTCCCGGCCGATCAGCTGGCCGCCGTGCTCACCAATCTGGGCCTGGAGTCGACGGTGGAAACCGCGACTTATGACTTTACCGGGGTCGTCGTGGGTCGCATCGACGCAGTCGAACCGCTGGCTGGTTCAGATCACCTCTCCATCTGTCAAGTGAACCTGGGCGACACGGTGGTGCCGGTCGTCTGCGGCGCGCCCAACGTGACCCAAGGCATCAAGGTGCCGGTGGCCAAAGTAGGGGCCATCCTTCCGTATGGGGTCAAGATAAAGAAGACCAAGATTCGCGGGCAGACCTCCCAGGGAATGATATGCGCCGAGAATGAACTACAACTATCGGATGAACAGAGTGGTATCATGATCCTGGATGAGCAAGCCACAATGGGCCAGGACCTTCAGGAGTACTTGAAGTCCCGAAGGGCGACCACACTCGATCTCGATCTGACCCCCAACCGGGGTGATTGCTTCGGTCACCTGGGGGTGGCGCGGGATTTAGCCGCCAAATGGAACACCTCCCTGAGAGTTCCAGCTAGCGCTATCACGGAAGGCCCCATCCCTATTGACGACCTGGCTACGGTGACCATCACTGCGCCGGAAGGGTGCCATCGCTACGTCGCCCGGGTGATTACGGGCGTAACCGTAGGACCATCGCCCGAATGGTTGGTCAAGCGCCTTGAGTCGGTGGGACTCCGCGCCATTAACAACGTGGTGGATGCCTCCAATTACGTCCTCCTGGAATTGGGCCATCCCCTCCACATCTTTGATTATGACCGGCTGGCCGGGCATCATATCGACGTCCATTTTGCCCGGGAGGGTCAATCTTTTACCACCCTGGATGGCGTGGAGCGCGAACTCGGCGGCCACCACCTGCTTATCGCCGATGATCATGGGCCGGTGGCTTTGGCCGGTATCATGGGCGGGGTTCAATCGGAGGTCACGGACCAGACCGTAAACCTGTTCATCGAGAGCGCTTATTTCGCCCCTTCGGTCATTCGCCGGGGCGCCAAGTCCTTGGACCTGAGCACCGACGCCTCCAAACGATTCGAGCGGGATACGGACATTGAAGGCCTGGTACTGGCCCTGGAGCGGGTCACCTCCCTGGTGGCGGAGCTGGCCGGCGGGTCTGTTGCCCAAGGCATGATCGACGTCTATCCGCAGGTCCACGAGCCCAAGGAGATCGACCTGTCCGTCCCTTTCACCAATCGTCTTCTGGGCACGGACCTGTCAGCCGGGCAGCTGGTCGGCGATTTGGGACGGCTGGGGATCGCAGCGACGTTGATCGTCGAGGAAACCCTGCGCTGCGTGGTACCCCTTTCACGTCCCGAACTGACCCAACCGGTGGACCTCATCGAGGAGATCGCTCGCCTGGAAGGCTACGACAGCCTGCCTGCCGTGGAAGGGGTCGAGGTGCGTCTCGGCGCGTTCATTCCCGACACCCAGGCCCATTTTTCACAGGTCCGTGACACCCTGGTTCCCTGGGGTTTCCATGAGCATCTGGCCAATACCTTGACCCACCGCAAGTACACGGGCCTGTTCACGGACGTCCCGGCCATCGAACTCCAGAATCCCCTGAGTCAAGAGCTGGCCTACCTGCGGACGGCCCTTCTGCCCGGCCTATTGCAGGCCGTGGTCTTTAACGAGCGCCGCCGGCAGAAAAATATCCAGCTCTTCGAAATCGGCGCCGTTCACCACCGGAACGACCGGGCCTACAACCAGACCCGGGAGACGTTCAAACTCGGTCTGGTCGTATCGGCCGGGAAGGGGACCGGTGACGTTCATTGGAAGCGGCCGGTTGAGAAAGACGTCTATTATTTGAAGGGAGTCGTGGCCCGGCTGCTGCAGTCGTTGGCCCTGCCCGCCAGCACCTTTGTGCCCGCCGAAGCCGAGCACCTCACCAGCGTCCTGAGGGTGTCGTCCAACGGGGTGATGCTGGGTTTTCTTGGGGAAGTTGATGAGACGGTCCGCCAGATCTTCGGCCTGGGGAATCGGGTGGTGGTGGTAGAACTGGACCTGGATCAGCTGGGCCAACTTAGCCGGAAAGGGGACGATCATTATCGTGACGTCATCCCTTATCCCGTCGTTGAGCGCGACATTGCACTGGAGGTCCCCTTGACCACCTCAGCTGGCGATCTGCTGGATACCTGCTGGCAAAAGGGGGGCAAATATCTGCGTGATGTCCGCATTTTCGACTTATATTCAGGTAAAGGCATCGACCAAGATAAAAAGAGCCTGGCCTTCCGCCTCTATTTCCAATCGGCTGATCGGACCCTGAAAGATGGGGAGGTCGATCAACAGGTGCAACGCATCATTGATGCGCTGCACCTGAAACATCAAGCGCATTGGCGCCGTTCCTAACAGATGATTGCGTGAGGGCAATGACCCAATGATCGATAAAGAGAATAATATGATGCGCGTCAGTATTTATGGGCATGAGTACACCGTGCGAGCGGTGGCCAACCCTGAGTATATCGCAGAAGTGGCGGCCTACGTGGATGAACGAATGCGGGAAACGGAACTCAACCTTCCCGGATCTCAATCGCCGGCCAGAATCGCCATGTTGGCGGCCATGAGCATCACTGACGAGCTGCTCACCGAGCGGCGCAAACGGGCCTCTTCCCTAAACTTGATCGAGAAACGCGCCACGGCCATCGCGACACGGGTGGAAGAGGTTCTGGAGACCTCCTTCAAGGATTGAATGATTATACGCCGTCCACACCCCCATCGAGCGTCTTGACACCTATCCATTCGGCCGTAGGGCCTGGTAACCGCAGTTCGCCTATCGAAACTATTATCATGGCCGGAAAGCCCGTGGCCGAGGCTGCTTATAATGGTCTAAAGCCCCGTATAGCCGCTCTACGCAAGCATGGCGTCGTGCCCGGACTGGTGGCCGTGCGGGTGGGCGATGACCCGGCCTCCATGGTCTACGTCCGTTCTAAAACCCGCGCCTTTGAACGCCTGAATTTGGTGGCCGATACCATTGAACTGGCTCCATCCACCACCCAGGACGAGCTTCTCGAGCTCATCGACCGGCTCAATACCGACGATAAGTATCACGGTATCCTCGTCCAGTTGCCCCTGCCGGTCCAGATCAATCCCGACCGGGTGCTGGAAAGGGTGTCCCCCCTTAAGGATGTGGACGGCTTCCATCCCGAAAACCTGGGTCGTCTGCTCACCGGACAACCGCGGTTTATCCCCTGCACGCCCCAGGGCATTCTCGGGATACTGGACTACTATGACATCCCTACCGCCGGTCGCCACGTC
>JADFNF010000213.1 GCA_022563485.1 Fidelibacterota bacterium
AACGTAGCGTAGCTTAGAGCCGTTGCATAGAAAATAGGAAGTCACGCCCTATCCCAGCCGCATAAGCCGGAAATTCGAAAATTCATGCGCCTCTGGTTGATCAAACCTAACAAGACGACTTATCGAATACTCACAGTTTGAAACGGAGCTTATTGTATTCGACTCAAAATTCCGTCGTACTGAAACTCATGCGCCCTTCGGTTGCCTCGTGATCGCTAATGCGAAACTCCCGTCTATGACGACTTTACCGCGTCGACACGGCTTATCTCTTATCTTTAATCGCCGTTGGATTTGTAGACGGCGTCGTTAGGGCTGTGCAGGCGCCGGCCTTTGTAGCGGTCGGCCAGGGTCACAAACTTGGGCTCGGGGCTTTCCAGGGGCGCGTCCATGCGGGCCATGCGCCGGTCCCCATGCTGGGCCATCACCAGACGCCCCTCGGCATCCAGCAGCAGACCGTTGGCTCCCGGTTCCCCGCCCCGGGGCTGGGCACCGGTGTAGCCGGAAGGTTTGAGGTACAGGCTGTGACCGTCCCCCGCCTTCCACTTATAAATACTGTTGGGCGGAATATCCGAAAACAGGAGGTATGCGCCCTGGGAAATCCATAAGGGTCCCTCGGTCCACTCGAAGCCCTCGGCCAGCACCTCAAGTTTGGCCCCCTTGGGGATCAGTTGATCCAGGGCCGGGTCCAGGCGTTCGATGCTGCCGATGGTGGGATAGGCAGATGTTCCCTTGCCACAGTTGACGATGAGTAATGCTACCACGGCCAGTCCGGTGACGTTGGTGAGCATGTGCATCCTTAGCATAGTGTTGTCCCTGCCTCGTGTGCGGTTCATGCTGGTGGCTGGCATTGAGCCCTGGCCAGACGGCCCCCGTCAATGGACGAGGGTGAGATCATCCAGCGGAAGATGGCATGAAGTTATCGGGGCCGGGCCGTAATGGAAACCACTTTCCGGCCGCCGGTCCTTTCCGGGACGTGATCCCAACCTAAGGCACTGCCGCAGGTTCCCCCGACACGCTCCGCTGTCAGCCGGACCCCGGGACTCAGAATATCTTGGTAATTTAAAAATATGACCTTATACTACGCGTGTACATTAGTATTGTGTGCGAGGATCTATCCCGATACCGTCTTATGAAGCAGCAGGTCTAGTACCTATGCCATTCATATTTGGGCTCACGAAAAATGAAGGGGGTCTGAGATGACCCGTTCCAATTCCACCCCATCCTTATATTTTACGCGGGCCACCCACGGCCTCTCCGTCGTGGTGCTGGGCCTATTGTTCACCGTTATCGGCGTCCGCTGTGGCGGAGACGAATCGTCCGGGGGCTCTACCCCATCGCAGACACGGACCGCACCGGCTCGAACAATCCCAACTCCATCAACGCAAGTGGCTCCCATTGAGCAGCCACCTCCAGCTCCATCAGTGCCAGTGGCGCCTGTTGAGCCGCCACCCCCAGCCCCGGTGCAACCGGTGACAGAAAGGCTTCCGGAACCAGCACCCCCGGCAGAGCCCACGCCCCCCGTCCCAACGGCTGCTGCTGTCAGTGAACCGGAGGCCGTCCATGGCGCTCCGGACATCGTGCACCGCACCCGGCGGGGAGATACCTTGTGGGATTTGGCCGAACACTACTATGGCGATGGACTGCTCTGGCCGAACATCTACCGGGCCACACCGGCCATCGGTCCCAACCCCGACTATCTGATCACCGGGGTCGATATTGCGATTCCGTCGCTGGAAGGATCGCCGGCCAACCTCACCGCCGCTGACGCATCCAATCTCCACCAGGGCTATCTGGTGGCGTACCGCGCCTTTCAGGCCCGGGGTGACCAGCGGGCCGACACCTATCTGCGCATGTCGGAAAAATACCAGTGAGCGGCACGCCATAAGCGAATAGCAGCCTGCGAGTTCGGGAACAGGGAGCGGCCTGCCTCGCCAGGTCCTAATCCCGCATTTCACTCACCTTCTCCGGAAACTGGTCCAGCGCATACTCCGCCAGGTTAAGGGGATCGACTACCGTCCGCCCCGGACGGGACGTATGGAGGGCCGAACCGGCCCCCTGTCGGGCGTGCGTCGATCCATTTTCGATTGCTTGGCAGCTACGGCGCTGGCGGTGGGGTCGACGGCCCTGACCACCTCATTATGAAACGCCTGGCGAATCCCTTTGTGGTCCCCCCGCTCACGGCTGGGATGGACCCGGTTGGTGAACAGCACCACCACCAAGTCCCTTTCCGGGTCGATCCAGATGGAGGTGCCGGTAAAGCCGGTGTGACCAAAGGAAGGTGGCGAGAAAAAATCACCGGCGCTGGCGGTGGCCGACGCCAGCTGCCAGGCCAGGGCCCGGCCCGAGTCCGGGGGCATTTCCTGGGGCCGGACAAACTCGGCAATGGTCTCGCGCTGGACCAGCCGCTGGCCGTTGGCCAGGCCGCCATCCAGAACCATATGGCCCAGTTTGGCAAGTTGGTTGGCCGGGGCAAAGACCCCGGCATGTAACGAAATGCCCCCCAGGAAGTAGGTATTGCGGTCGTGCACCGTGCCTCGGGTCAACCCCCTGCGCAGGTTATCATTGAACACCTCGGTGGGCACGATGTCGTCCAGCCACTCGACCGGCGGCCGGTACCCGGTGTGCTCCATTTTCAGGGGCTCGAAGACCCACTCCCGGGCCAGCTGCTCGATCTTTTTCCCCGTGGTCAGTTCCGCCAGGGCCGTGAACAGGATCAGGCCCAGATCGCTGTAAACGTAATCGGTGCCCGGCTGGAAGGTCAGTTCGGCCCTGATAATGGTGCCCAGAACCTCATGGGGCTTGATGCCCAACTCCCAGTAGCGTTCATACCACAGTAGACCGGACGAGTGTGTAAGCAGATGGCGCAGTGTGACTTGGTCCTTCCACCGCCCCTTGAATGCCGGGAAGTAATTCTGGATGGGCTCGTCCAACAGTATGTAGTGCCCCTCCACCAGTTTCATGGCTACAGTCGCCCCCACCAGCACCTTGGTCAGAGAGGCCAGATCG
>JADFNF010000214.1 GCA_022563485.1 Fidelibacterota bacterium
CCGCCGACGGGCACGGGAGATTACCCGGGTACCGTGGGAGGTCAAGCGGGCCATCCTGGAGGAATTCTATTTTGGATTTCTCACCGAGAAGTTCAGGGAAACCGGTGAAGACTCCCGCCGGCCGTTCGCTTTCCTGGACAAGCTGTCCGATGCGCAGGTGGCCTACCTGATCCTGGGTGAATCATCCGTCGTGATGGCGATGGTGCTGGCTCAACTCACCCCTGAGCGTCAAATGAAAGTCTTTGAGCAACTCGATCAGGACGAACGGATTGAGGCCCTCACGGCGCTGGGTGAATCTGAAGCGATGAACCTGGAGGCGGTGGTGAGTGTGGCGGGCAATCTTGAGGAGCGCGCCCGTTACCTGCCCAAGGGCACAACCTATGAACGGGGCGGCGGCGAAAAACTGGCGGGCATGTTGAACGGCATGCCACTCGATCAGGCGACCTTGTACCTGGAAAAACTGGGCCAGGAGAATCCGGAGCTGTTCAAGGAGGTCAAGCGGTATTACATTACTTTTGACGACATCTTCAAGCTCCCCGATGGGGTCATGCGGGACATCCTGAACTCGGTTGAGTTGGACGACATCGCCATGGCCATGAAGGGAGTGGATGAGGCGACGGTGGATCGGGCCATCGGCGTGCTGCCCAAAAAGAAGCAGGCCATGTTCGAGCCCATTGAAGGGCCGGCCTCCAAGCGCGACGTCGATGGGGCCCGGGCCAAGATTATGGCCCAGGTCCGCAGGATGCAAACCGACGGCGAGATCAACGTGGCCGATATCCTGAGCGGTGAGGTGGTGGAGTAGGGCGGCTGTTTAGCAAGTGACGCCATTGTGTTTTCAAATGGCCAGGCGAACGCCTGGCCATTTTATTTAACTCACGTTGTCAGGCAGGTCCTACGGTGGACCCTAACTCCTCCGCCAATTTGGCCTGTGCCGCCGCCAAGCGGGCCACCGGCACCCTGAAGGGGGAGCAGCTCACGTAGTCCAGGCCCAGCTGGTGGAAGAAGGTGATGGAGTCGGGATCGCCGCCATGTTCCCCGCAGACGCCCATCTTGAGGCCCGGCTTGACCCGGCGGCCCTTCTCTACGGCGATGCGCACCAGCTCGCCCACACCGTTCTGATCGATGGTCTGGAAGGGGTCGTGGGTATAGATGCCCAATTCGATGTAGTGGGGCAGGAATGATCCGGAATCGTCCCGGGAGAAGCCGCACCCCATCTGGGTGAGATCATTGGTGCCGAAGCTGAAGAAGTCGGCCACCTCGGCAATCTCATCGGCAGTGACGGCGCCCCGGGGCACTTCGATCATGGTGCCCACGCAAAAGTAGGGAATCTCCCCGATGGCGGCCTTGACCTCTTCGTAGACCCTCATAATGATCTCGCGCTGATGCTCCAGCTCCTTGACATGCCCGACGAGGGGCACCATGATCTCCGGCCGGGCGTCGATGCCGTCCCGGATCAATTCCGCCGCCGATTCCAGGATGGCCCGGGACTGCATTTCGGTGATTTCAGGATAGCTGATCCCCAGACGGCAACCACGGTGACCCAGCATAGGATTGAACTCCTCCAGCGCCTCCACCCGGACCCGGATTTCCTCCGGGGTACGGCCCATTTCCGTGGCCAATTTGATCTGGTGGGCTTTCTCGTGGGGCACAAACTCGTGCAGGGGCGGGTCCAGCAACCGGATAGTGACGGGGAGTCCGGCCATGGCCTTGAAGATGCCCCGGAAGTCCTCCTTCTGGAACGGGAGCAACTCCATGACGGCCTTACGGCGATCCTCATCGTTGTCGGCCAGGATCATCTGGCGAACGAACTGGATACGCTCGGGCTCGAAGAACATGTGTTCGGTCCGGGTGAGGCCGATACCCTGAGCGCCGAGTTGGCGGGCCTGGATCGCATCCTCCGGGCGGTCGGCGTTGGCCCGCACATCCAGGGTACGGACCTCATCACACCACCCCAGAAACGTGCCCAGGTCTTCATTTTTAGCCGGGTCAACGGCAATGAGGGGCAGTTCCCCTACGTAGACCGTGCCTCTGGTGCCGTTCAGAGTGATCACATCACCCTCACAAAGAATCGTATTATTCACACGGATTTCCCCGCGCGCCAGGTCGATGATCAGGTCCTGGCAGCCGACGATACAGCACTTGCCCCAGCCCCGGGCCACCAGAGCGGCATGGCTGGTCATGCCACCCCGGGAGGTGAGGATGGCCTCAGCGGCGTGCATGCCGTGGATATCTTCCGGGCTGGTTTCGCTGCGCACCAGGATAACTTTTTTCCCATCCTTGGCCCAGGCCTCCGCCCGGTCGGGTGTCAGCACAATGACGCCCGTAGCGCCGCCGGGACCGGCCGGCAAGCCCCGTAGCAACAGGGGATGGCTCCTTTCGGCCTCGGGGTCCACCATAGGATGGAGCAGTTCGTCCAGCTGGGTGGCCTTCACCCGCTGGATGGCCGTGGGCTTATCGATGAGGCCGTCAGCCACCATCTCCACGGCTATCCGCAGGGCCGCCAGCCCGTTGCGTTTGCCCACCCGGGTCTGGAGCATGTAGAGGGTGCCGTCCTGGATGGTGAACTCCAGGTCCTGCATATCCGCGTAATGGGATTCGAGCAGTTCCCGGTAACCCATCAGTTCCCGGTAACAGTCGGGCATTAGGGTTTCTAGTGAGGGCAGTGTATTGCCCTGGTTGCGGCTGGATTCGCTCAGGGGATTGGGGGTTCGGAGGCCAGCCACCACATCCTCCCCCTGGGCGTTGGGCAGCCATTCGCCGAAAAAGGCATTTTCTCCAGTGGCGGGGTTCCGGGTAAAGGCGACGCCGGTGGCGGAGGACTCACCCAGATTGCCGAACACCATCGCCTGCACATTGACGGCCGTGCCCCATTCGCCAGGTATGCCTTCGATCCGGCGGTAGGTAATGGCGCGTTTCCCGTTCCAGGATGCAAAGACGGCCCCGATGGCGCCCCACATCTGTTCCAGGGGATCATCGGGAAAGGGATGGCCCAAATCCTTTTT
>JADFNF010000215.1 GCA_022563485.1 Fidelibacterota bacterium
CCTGATCCAGTATAACGACCTGGTCATCGGGAGCCGGTATATTAAGGGGGTCAATGTCGTGAACTGGCCATTGAGCCGCCTGATTCTCAGCTGGTCCGCCAACATTTATGCCAGGGTGATCACGGGCGTCCCCGTATGGGACTTAACCGGCGGGTTTAAATGCTGGCGGCGAGAAGTGCTCAATGATCTGAACATTACTACCCTGGAGTCCGAGGGTTACTCCTTTCAGATCGAGACCACCTTTCGAGCCTACACCCTGGGTTACCGTATCAAGGAAACCCCCATCGTATTTGTGGACCGTACCATCGGGGATTCGAAGATGTCCAAGGGAATCATCTTCGAGGCGGTCTGGATGGTTATCCGATTGAAATTATTCCACCTGATGCATGCCCTCCGCAAAAAATGGTTTGCCCCTAAGGAGGCCAAACACCCAACAGAGACATGATGATCTCGGTCATCGTGGTCAGCTACAACGTCCGTGAGTTCGTTAAGCAGTGCCTCCAATCATTGAACCGGGCTCATTTCACGGGTCAGGTCGAAATCGTGGTGGTAGACAATGACTCCTACGATGGCACTGCCGAGATGGTGCGGCGCCAATTCCCCGAGGTCCATTTGGTGGTAAACCAATCGAATCGGGGCTTCGCCGCCGCTGCGAACCAGGGCATGGCCGCCTCTAATGGGGAGTTCGTGCTACTCCTCAACCCCGATACCATCGTGGAAGAGCAGACCCTCCAGGTCTTGGCCGATTATCTGCGCGCCCATCCCGAAGCCGGCTGTGTGGGTCCCAAGATCCTGAACAGTGACGGCAGCCTCCAAGCGGCCTGCAAACGAAGCTTCCCCAAACCCTGGGTGGCCCTGACCCGCCTCCTCGGGTTGGCCGCTTTGTTTCCTAAAAGTCGTCTGTTCGCCCGGTATAACCTGACCTATCTGGATCCCGACCAAACCCATATAGTCGAAGCGGTAAGCGGATCGTGTATGTGTCTCCCCCGACGAGTGCTGGAGGAGATTGGGCCCATGGATGAAGCCTTTTTTCTTTTTGGGGAAGACCTGGATTATTATTACCGCATCGGTCAGGCCGGTTACCAAGTGGTGTACCACCCAGCGACCCAAATCGTGCACTACAAAGGGGAGAGCATCAAGACGGCTCCCTTCGACAACCTGAGAGCCTTCTACGAAGCCATGGAGATCTTTTCGGCCAAGTACGATTCCTTGTCGGGTGGGCTTATCACTCGGTCGATCATCCGGTTGGGGATTCGGTTGCGGTCCTGGATGGCCTATACCCGAAGCTATCTGGCCACTTTTTCATCCCTGCTCATTGACACCGGGGTCATTGGGGCGGCCTTCTTCTTGATGGTCCTGGTGCGATTTCTCCCCGATCCCTTGAACCGCACCCGCGATATGCTCATCAACTACGCGCCCGTGGTGGCGGTCTATGTAGTCCTTTGGTTGGCCATCGGTGGGCTGTTTCAGATTTATGGGCGATATGTCCTCAGTTACAGCCGGGCGCTCATCGCATCGTTTATCGGTTTCCTGGTCATTGCCACCCTCACCTATCTCTACCAGGATGTGGCCTACTCGCGAATCGTGCTCGTGTTGGCCTCCGCTCTGGTGGCGGTGATGCTCCCCGGCTGGCGATTGGTGGTCCATGTCCTGCAGGCGGGGCATAAGGTGGGGGACAGCTATCGAGCTAGACGACCTTCCCTGTTCTCCCGTCGGGCTATTATCATGGGATCTGGACCCGAGAGCCGGCGCATCGGCCGGCTGCTGCTGCGACGACCCGACAAGGGACTTGATCTCATCGGTTATGTTGATGATCATCCCGGCCCCGAGGGGAGTCTGAGGGATATCTTGCCCTTCCTGGGCCGGACGCAGGAGCTGCGGGAGCTGGTGAGAAAATTCCGCCTTCAGGAAGTGATCGTCCCCGCGGAGCGATTCACCACCGGCCAGCTCATGGCCCTGTTGGAACGGACCCGAGACCTGCATCTCCTGTTTCGCATGGTGCCCCATCAGGACGAAGTCATGCTGGGGAAAGCGAACGTGGAGCAGTTCGGTGACGTCCCTTTCGTGAATCTGGAGGCGACCCTCTATCGCCGTTTTCACCTGCTCTCCAAACGTCTGTTTGACTTGCTTGCTTCTGGCTTATTGCTTCTGACTCTGCTATTGCCACTGCCCTTTATCTTTCTGGTCTATGGCCTGGAGCGTCAAACCGTCTGGTCGGTGGAGGGCCAGCAGCGGCGGATCTGGCTACTGCGCAGGGGCCGGGAGGGTCTGCGCCGCCTACCCTTGCTGGGGTCCATCTTCAAGGGCGACCTCAGTTTCGTCGGGGGTGAGTTGGTGCCCATCACCGAACCCGATCCGCAGCTGTTGTTCAAGCCCGGCATCACTGGTCTGACTCAGCTGCGTCGCAATGCCAGCGAGCCGGAAGTCGCCCGCAGCTACCAGCACTATTACCTGCAGCACCAGTCCCTGACATTTGACGTGGAGATTCTGCTGAAGGCGCTGTTTCGGATTTAGGGGCGGCCAAACCGTTTATCACGCCCTTTAGCACCCTATAATATCATACTGGCATTCACCTGTTAAATCGTTATATACTCCGGGCGCTATGGCCAAATATATATTAGACTTTGAAAAACCCCTCCGGGATCTGGAGGAAAAAATCGAGGCCACCAAGGTGACCGCCCTGGACCGAGGCATCGACATGTCCAAGGAGATCAAGAGCCAGCAGGAGAAACTGGCCAAGGCATCGGAGGAATTATATAAAAATATCACCCGGTGGCAGCGGGTCCAGATGGCACGCCACCCCGAGCGCCCTTACACCCTCGATTATATCGATAAAATCACTGAATCCTGGATGGAGCTCCATGGTGACCGGCACTACGCCGATGACAAGGCTGTGGTAGCCGGGCTGGCTATCCTCGGTGACGAAAAGGTCATCATCATTGGTCAGCAAAAGGGCCGGGGTACGCGCGATAACGTCTATCGCAA
>JADFNF010000216.1 GCA_022563485.1 Fidelibacterota bacterium
AGTACCGGTCATCCAACTTGAGCCGCTGTTCTGAACCATGGTCTCTCCAGGCACACAGGTCACCATCCGATGAAGCAGAGCAACCCTACACTCAAGGACCTGGCCAATGAGCTGGGCGTATCCATATCGACCGTATCACGGGCCTTGCATCAACATCCCACTATCAGCAAAGAGACGATCGAAAAAGCGCGGGGCCTGGCTGAAAAAATGGGCTACTATCCCAACGGGGTGGCCAAGAGCCTCCAGCAGAAGAGTACCACGACCATTGGCGTCATCGTTCCCGAAATACGCCACTATTTCTTTTCTTTGGCAATCGATGGCATTGAAGATGTAGCCTATAGGGCGGGCTACACTATAAACATGTCAAAATCAAACGAGGATGTAGAGCGTGAAGTGCTCAATACCGAAAGCATGATCTCCAATCGAATTGCGGGTCTCATAGCCTCCGTATCCCAGACTACCATAGGTGGTTTGCACTTCCAACGGGTGGTCGGAAGGGGAATACCGCTGGTGTTTTTTGACCGGGTTCTTGATGATATTGATGTCAATAAAGTCATCAGCAACGATTTTGACAGGGCTTATAAAACGGTCGAGCACCTGGTGGAATCGGGCTACCGGCGTATTGCCCACCTGGCCGGTCCCAAACAGCTGGTCATTACGCGAGAGCGGCTCCATGGCTATCGGGCAGCTCAGGTTGATCACGGTTTGGAGATCAACGAGGAGATGATTATTTTTGGGGACCTAAACGAGTCGGCCGGCGAAAGCGGCGCCCGGCTTCTGCTTGGGATGCAAAATCCTCCCGACGCTATTTGCGCTGTGAATGATCCTGTTGCGATAGGAGCCTTTCGTTATATACGGGAAAGAGGACTGAGAATTCCGGAGGATATTGGTATTACCGGTTTTAGCAATAATCCCATAACTTCGATGATAGATCCCCCATTAACCACAGTCGATCAGCATGGGTATGAAATGGGCCAGTTGGCAGCCAGCATCCTGCTTGCTGAGATCAAGGGGCACAGAGTATCCCGACCAGAAACCCATGTGATCAAAGCCAACCTGATCATCCGGAAGTCCTCTCAATTGGCGCGCCATGCCGATTAGCGTCAGGGAACTTGTCAGGCCCACGCCGAGAGCGCGCTGAATGGCCTCTGTGGCTGACCGCGTGCTCGTTCGCCCCTTTGGTCGACTGCCTGATGGTCAGGAGGTATCAAAGTATACCATGACCAATGATCTCGGCATGGTTGTTACCCTGTGTGATTATGGCGCCGCACTTAACTCCGTTTTACTTTTGGACAGGAACGGAAATCACACCGAAGTGGTGCGAGGGTACGATAGCTTTGAAGGTTGCGTGGCAGATCCCTATTATTGCGGCAGCGCCATCGGACGCTTTGCAAACCGGATTTCGGGAGCACAATTCAGATTGGATGGCAGGCTCTACCAGCTTATCGCCAATGACAGGTCGAACCACCTTCATGGGGGGAAACGTGGCTTTAACAAGTATCTCTGGCGGACAACCGTCATTGAAAATGAAACAGTGCCACAGATTCGATTTGAGCGGTTGAGCAGGGACGGCGAAGAGGGCTATCCCGGCAATCTCGATGCCCGGGTGACCTACACCTTGGATAACGACAATCGCCTCACCGTGAGCTTTGAGGCCAGTACGGATTCTCCCACCATTGTTAACCTGAGCCGGCACCCTTACTTCAATTTGGTCGATGGCGAGGACACCGATGTACTGAATCATCAACTGCAGATCTATGCGGAAGCCTATTTGCCCATTGACCGGCGTGGTATTCCTGTGGGAGAAATTCGCAGCGTGGCTTCTACCCCCATGGACTTCCGATCGGGGAATCGGATAGGCGGCCGAATTGCAGATGATAATGAGCAATTGAAGAATGGTGGCGGCTATGATCATTTCTGGATCATTGAGGGGGCGGCGGACGAACCGCGGTTGGCGGCGTCGCTCACCGAACCGGAAAGCGGAAGAGGTCTTGACATTTATACAACGGCGACAGGCTTGCAGTTTTACAGCGGAAATTTCCTCGAGGGCGCCAATGGGCACCCAGCCGCTAGCGCCTTGGGCTTCAGACAAGCCCTGTCGCTGGAGCCCCAAGGCTTCCCGGACGCCCCCAACCGGCCTGAATTTCCATCGGCAGTTTTGTATCCTGACCAAAAGTACCTGCAAACAATCGTTTACCATTTTCAACCGGGGATACGCTGATGCAGGCAGTCCATATGGACCATTGGGTCTTAATTCCCATGCATTCGGGGCGTGCTGATTCAATCACCAGAAGGAGGTAGTGAAATTTGGAATTAAGCATCTTTGATATCGTATCATTTGTCCTGTTTTTCACTGTTGTCATCGGCGTTAGTATGTACAAGAGCCGCCGAGAAGAGTCGGGAGAAGACTTTTCCCTAGCGGGTCGCGGCTTGCTCTGGCCCATGATTGGGATATCCCTGATCGCGGCAAACATTTCGACTGAACAGATTGTGGGGATGGCAGGACAGGGCGCCGGGAGTGTTGGCCTGGCCATCGCCAGTTACTAGTGGATGGCGGCTATCACACTGGTGGTAGTGGCGTTTTGCTTTCTACCCAGGTTTTTAAGCAGCGGCATCTACACCATGCCCGAGTACCTGGAATATCGCTACAATACGACGGCGAGGACGCTAATGGCGTTTTACACCATGGTGATCTACGTGGGTGTCACGATATCAGCTGTCATATACTCTGGGGCACTGACGTTAAACACCATGTTTGATATGTCTATGTGGCGCTCCGTCTGGCTCATCGGGGGCATCGCGGCCCTGTACACAACCTGGGGCGGGTTGAAGGCCGTGGCCTGGGCAGATGTCTTCCAAGGGTCGGCCCTGATCATCGGGGGGATCTATGTCCTGGTGGTCGGCTTTCAGGCCGTGGGAGGGGTGGGCGCCTTCATGGAGCACAATGCCGATCGGCTCCACATGATCCTGCCCCGGGATCATC
>JADFNF010000217.1 GCA_022563485.1 Fidelibacterota bacterium
TACCTTGCATGGCGTAGTCTTGGCCGCGTTCCTCAGCTCCGGAGCCGAATGCTATTAGCCCAACGCGGGAAACTTGTTTCCCCTGTCTGAATACTAGGTGGAAATATGCCTTCGCCGTTCTCACTTGCCTGCCCATTAGATTCCCCTTTCAGTAAAAAATTGCATCCCCGAAAGGCTAATCCGAATCATAACCCCATCATTGTTGAGTAACCAACGCAAATTGAAGCCCAGCCGATCCAGCGCTGCCAGCAGCCTATTTGGTATATCACACAGCCCCCGCTCGTAGTTGGCAATATCATCCCGTGAGCAGTCGAAGCGCTCACCAAAGACTGTTTGAGTCTCTTCCAGGTGTTCCCTGATTTGCTTTAGCCGGTTACCGATTTCTGCTTGCTGGTTCATAATGAATGCCCAGGGCCCCCATTTGAGCCCGGCTCCTGGGATGGAGCCAGTGGAAGCCCCAGGCAAGATCGTGTATTCCAGATTAAACGTTCGGGAATAGATAGTCAACTATTATTCGGGAGGCGTGCCTGATTTTCCTCTGCCGGTTTCGCTTCTGAGGCCTTCAGCAATTGTAGAATGTGGTAATCCATTTGCTCCAGGAGCCGGGCCCCGGATGTCCAAAAGCCTATGAAGACGTACAATTAGGAGTTGAGGTCAATTATCAATTGACTTCCAACTACTCGGTCAGAGTTGGGAGATCCACAGCTGCAGTGATATCGAACACAGGGCTTGTCAGCCGGACAGAAGTTACGTATATTAGTGGACCAACCCTAAGGCAGAGCAATGGAGAGAAACCAGTTCCTCATCTATATCACAACGGCTACAGGTCTGATGCCGCTGCTACTTGCAGAAATATCCTGCAGCGACAATGGTGACAACGGAAATGATACCGGCTCCAGTGTAAAGGATGAAAGTTTCACGGTGGTATCATCCACAACTAATGAGCATACCCACACCGTGGCGATCCTTTTTACTGACGTGAATGCTCCACCATCAACGGGGAAAACTCTGACTACCAGCGGCACGTCGCATTCCCATAACCTGATTTTGAGCCAGTCCGATTTTCAGTCCCTAAGAAATGACCAGCAGATCAGCCGAGACACATCCACTGATGCATCGCACAAGCACAGATTCACTATCAAGGTACCCGGCAATTCTACCAATGGCGGTAGGTACTAATGAGGCCCGGTGTCCTGTTGGTGCACTGGGCCTCTTTATTTTTCCTAATCGTGTTAGTCACGTGTCTGTCAAATTGGGATTATTCCCAGTTATAGAGGGGAGAATCAGGATTTACAGGGGACTTAAAATCCCCTGTGTATAGGGGTATATCGAATGGCTAAACGAGTCCTATCCTGGTCAGGAGTGGTCACCATAGGTCAAACTCCTGCCCCGATTCCCTGTCCCTTTTTGTATTTCACGACGATAGGTACATGGACTGAAAATCCATTGCTCATTTATTGCACACTTGCACCCTGCCCCGCTCATTTACTCCCCACTTGACTTCACCCTTCATCTAAACCGCAGGGTTCTAGCCATTGGCCAGTTATCAGCCAGGCGACATAGATGCTGGAGGACATCTCACCATCCTGGACGGCCTCTCCTCGATCCCTTTATGCACAGTGGGCTAGTGTATGGCCAATATTTCGGATGATACCGACTTACAGTGACCCTATCAGTCCGTATATGAACTGGATCGCTTCATATTGCCATATGGCCGAGGACAGGAAAAAATACTACATTATTTTGCACACCCGAGATTTCTCTCGTCCTGACACAACGGCTTAAGAGTCCGCTGCTCTACCAATTGAGCTAATGGCGCATAGAGCAGGTAAAATTACGGTATTTCGAGCGGTTCAGGAAAGGCGTAACCGCTAATAGAGGGCCAACAACGACAGGACCTCTTCCTGGGAAGGAGCGGTGGTGACTTCCACACCGCCCGTGCCGATATAAGCATCGATCTCGCTACGGATTCCAAATTCACCGGGCAGATAGATGCCGGGCTCAATACTGAACCCGACCCCGGGAATCAGCCGGCGATCATCGCGCACCTCCAGATGATCGATGTTCACCCCGGCGCCGTGGACCTCGGTGTCGATGCTATGGCCAGTGCGGTGAGTGAAGTAGGGTCCGTACCCCGCCTCGACGATAACCCGACGGCAGGCGTCGTCCACTTCCCACCCCGCCACCGTTTCCCCAGCCGACAGACGTTCGGCGATAAAGGCCACCGCGGCATCCCGGCCGCGCTTCACGATCTCAAATACCCGGGCAATTTTCTCGGGGACCGTCTCACCCACATAGCCGGTCCAGGTGATATCCACGTAGGGCGCTTCAGGGGCGTCCGCTTTTTTGGCCCACAGATCAATGAGCACCAGGTTCCCTTTCCGAATAGGGGCGTGATCTTGCCGGGTAGGCGCGTAGTGAGGTAGGGCGGCGTGGCCATCCACAGCCACAATCGGGGGGTGATCAAACACCAGACCCAGCGCCTCAAATTCGGCAACCATCTGCTGCTGGATACTGTATTCAGTCACCGGATGCCCCTCCTTGACAGCCCTCGCAATGGCCTCAAAAGCCTGTTGGCGGATCCTGTTCATGAGGGGCACGGTCTCCATGTGCAGGGCGTAACCTTCAGTGGTCCACCGGGAATGGAAGTATTGAATGATGTCGCCCGAGGAGACCACCTCCACCCCCGTTCCACGTACCATTTCGATGGTACCGGCGTCCACCTTGCTCACATAGGGCAAGGCGCTTTTGGGAGAATATTCCATGGCTATCCGCCGGGAGCCGGTGAGCATGCCGCCCAGCGCCTTCTCCAGTTCCTCCCAGCCGCTATAGGGTATCAGATCACCGGGGAGCTGGGCGAAGAAATTCTCCTCAATGCGATGGACCAGGATTTTGGGGGTGCCGGAAGCCGGAAGGAAGTAGAACCATCGGCGGGTGAAACTGCCCTCACCCAGGGGCACAAACTGGCGGGCAAA
>JADFNF010000218.1 GCA_022563485.1 Fidelibacterota bacterium
GCTTCGATTGCGTCATGGAGCCGCATACTGCCGATGAACTCGGGTACCTCATTCACACATTTAGTGGTGGCGGCGATAACGATTTCATGGAGGGTGCTGTCTTCATCGTTGACCGGCTCCGGCACCTTTCCCCCAAAGTTCGAGCGAATAAATTTCGCCACCCGGTTCACCAGGTTCCCCAGGTCGTTGGCCAGGTCGGCGTTGTACCGCCGGACGAAACTGTCGGCGGTGAAACTGGCATCCTGACCCAGCACCATGTCCCGCATGAGGTAGTAGCGCACCGGGTCCACCCCCACCTGATCGATGAGGTCCAGGGGCCGCACCACGTTCCCCAGTGACTTGGACATCTTCTCATCTCCCATGAGCCACCAGCCGTGGGCGAAAATGGTCTTGGGCAGGGGGATGCCCGCCGCCATGAGCATGGTGGGCCAGTAGACGGCGTGGGTGGTGAGGATGTCCTTGCCGATGAGGTGGATATCCACCGGCCACCACTGCTCAAATTCGGGGCCCTCCCCGGTGTAGCCGATGGCGGAGATGTAGTTGGTGAGGGCATCGAACCAGACGTAGTTGACGAAGTCGGTGTCAAAGGGCAGCTCGATGCCCCAGGTGAGGCGCGATTTGGGCCGGGAGATGCACAGGTCGCCCAACGGCTTGCGCAGGAAGCCCAGCACCTCGTTGCGCCGGGATTCGGGCTGGATAAATTCCGGGTGCTCCTTTATGTGGGCCACGAGCCGCTCCTGGTAGGCCGACATACGGAAGAACCAGTTCCGCTCCTTGATCTTCTCCACCTGCCGGAACGCCCCCGAGTCCACCTCCTTCTGGGTGACGAACCGCTCCTCGGAGACCGAATACAGTCCCTCGTACTCATCCAGGTACAGTTCCCCCTTGTCGTGCAGGTCCTGCAGCAGGCGCTGGACCACCACCTTGTGGCGCGGCTCGGTAGTGCGGATGAAGTCGTCGTGGGAGATGTTCAGCCGCCGCCACAGCTCCTTAAAGCGCTGGACGTATTCGTCGCAGTGGGCCTGGGGCTCCACCCCCCGGGCCTGGGCCGCCTGCTGCACCTTCAGGCCGTGCTCATCGGTGCCGGTGAGGAAGTGCACCTGGTCCCCCAGGGCTCGCCGGTACCGGGCCAGCACATCCGCCAGGATGGTGGTATAGGCGTGCCCCAGGTGCGGCTGGTCGTTCACGTAGTAGATCGGTGTCGTGATATAAAACTTGGTCATGGGTGCTGCTAGGTGTACTCGGCTGGAAAGTTAGGCAGGGATGATGATGGGGAGCGAGGGGGAAACCGGCCTACAGATTATCCTTAAGATAAAGGTCAACAAATTCCCGGGGCCTGCAAACTTCGATCCCACGATAGCCTTTCACCTGGAGCAGGTGCCGGTCGCCGCTGACAATGATACCCGTATTGCCCGCCAGGGCACAAGCCAGAAACTTATCGTCGTCGGGGTCTACACACACCTGTTCGGATAAATTCGGCGCTTGAATCAGATCTGCTTCCCTAGCGACCAGATCAAGGATCGGGGCCAAGTCCACACCGGGGAATTGGGCGGCCAGAGTGTCACTCACCCGGCGGTATTCGGTCAGAATTTCATCAGAAATGACCAGCTCGAACCGGCCGTCGCGCCAGGCTTCCAGTACCTGGTAGGGAGGCCCGCTGAAAAAAACACCCGAGATGAATACATTCGTATCGAGAACAAGCCTCACTTGCGGCGGCGGTGGCTGTTCACTGCGGCAAGCACATCGGATTGCTTTAATCCCGCTTCCCGGGCTTGCCGCCGGGCTTCGGCGATCAACTCATCAAACTCGGCCATCGATGGCGGTGTGATGGTCTTCAGGATCACCGTGTCCTTTTCGCCCAACACCACGAACCGGTCCCCGGTTTTCAACCGCAGACGTTTGCGAATTTCCTCGGGGATCACGACTTGCCCCTTGGAAGACATTTTTGTGGTAGCCGCTGTGGCCATTGTGTGCCTCAAAACGTTGCTGCTCTTACCAGTAAGAATTTAAGCAGTCCCTTCCATGAGTCAAAGAGAAACTGTCCGCCAGGATGGTGGGCGTGCCCCTTGGGTCGTATCCCTACCATCTTGGGTGTATCCAAGGCTATCGTAAGGCAAATTCAGTTGGGAATGATAAAAGCATTGAAATCATTAAGCATCCTGCCGTATGTTCCATTACTCTTGTATAGATAAATGAAATATATGGAGGCGATTATGACTGAGCAACCGCCGATATTCTATAAGAATCCCTCGGTTGCCACTATCTTATCTTTCTTTTTCATGGGGCTCGGCCAGATATATAATGGTCAGATTGGAAAGGGAATTATTTTTATCATCCTGTATGGTATATCTCTAATCTTAATATTAGCCGCCATCGGTCTAATTACCACGCCAATATTATGGATTTGGGGGATGATGGATGCGAACTCCTCTGCGAAACGGATTAATGTTGAATTAGCGGCACAATAACTTATAAGTGGAATGAGTGGCATTATCGAGCCGGACTTAACTTTGTCTTCGGCACCCCTACCCCATATCTGCTCACCGGAAGGAAGCAAACCCTCCTCCTCGCTCCATGATTCCCGTCTCCCCTTTGAATGGGGGGGCATTTACTAAGTGAAGGGAGTGTTTATCCCTCACGGGTGCCGCACAATATTCAGGATCACGAGGGTCACCTTCCGGCTGGAATGATAATACCAGAAAATCCTGTACGCCCCCGGCGTGTGTTGCTGAGCATAGGACTCGAATACCCTTTCCCCGTCGGGACCTTTCAGGCTGTGATAACGCTTGCTCTGGAGGCTGTTGTGGCGGGGATCGGTCTGGAGGAATTGCAGGGCCTTGGTCACCGCCTTGAACGGTGCCGCCAGGGACTTGTCCCCCTTGAGATGGGCTAACTGGGCCTTACTCTCATCGGTAAACTCAAGGGTAAACAAATGCGGCCGACGGGCTACAGGTCCTCAAGGAAATCATC
>JADFNF010000044.1 GCA_022563485.1 Fidelibacterota bacterium
GGGCACCAGTGCGACGGCTATCGCACACCACCCACTGGCCACCACGAACGCCGCGTAGCCCACGGACCAACCCGTCGTCTGAGTGTGCAAACCGAACAACGGTTCCACCAAGAACGGGTACGTGAGCAACCCGAGCAGCGAGCCCACGTTCGACAACGCGTAGAACCGGTACGGGGACGCTTGGTGCACCGACCCGAACCAGCTCTGCAACAAAGGGGCGGTGGCTGCGATGAGCAGGCACGGAAACCCGACGGTGGAGATCAGCAGCGCCAGGATCCGCCAGCTGGGATCGCCCGCGGTGCCCGGTTGCCAGTCGACGCCAGGCGTGATCGGCAGCACCAACAACGACACGGCCAGCAGGACCAGATGCAGAATCGCCTGATGGCGCAGGGATAGGAACCGGTGGAGCAGGTAGGCGTAGGCGTAGCCGGCCAGTAGGATCATCTGGAAGAACACCAGGCAGGTCGCCCACACGGACGCGCCACCATGCAGGAAGAATAATAGCCACGTCGCCAGCGAATCACCGGGATCGATAAAGCCGGGGCTGCTGGTATAGATTTTGGTTGTGTCCGGGGGGTCTACCGAAATATCAATGGAATCCGTCACGGTAACAGTCGAGGTTTCCGCGCCACCATCGTAGTCGGTCATAACCACGACGATATAGTCGCGGCCACTCATGCGATAGCGCGGCTCCTCTCCCGCGGTGCCAGGGTCACCAATTCCGTTTGGATCCGCATACGGGGTTGCTTCATCAGCGTTCCGGTTGACGACGGCTGCGTTGACCTGCCGCGGGGGGTCCGATTCCACATCCCATACCTCGAAAGGCAACCATACCGATACGCGCTGATAGGTCGACAGATCCGGTTCGCCGAAGGAGCCCCGTTCATACTGCGTACTCCAGGAGCCCCCAGAGGTTACGGGGCTGTCATTGTCCGGCGCTACACCGGTAAACCGGATCTCAAGGTCCAAGCTGATAATCGTGGGGGCCGTGGTTCCGTTAGCCCAGCCAGCCGTCGAGGCAAGACCATTAGCGCCTCCAAAGAGCGTGTAGTCACCCCATATTTCCAGGTCCGCAGAACTTGATGTTGTATTTGAAATTGTAGTTGGTGAACCGGTAACGACTTTCACCGTCACACCATCGACCACCTTCCGATCCTCTCCGGTGGTGAAGTCGGTGCTGCTGTCAATGAGCACAGTGGTGCCCTTAAGGAGGTTCCACGAGGAGGCTGGGAGTGCCCCATTAAAAGTGATGGTGTAACTCGCATCCACCAGGGCAGCGGGATCGATAACTGAAATGGTTATGTCGGCGAAGCCAGTTCCGGCTGAATGCGTTACCTCGATCGTTTCCCCATAGTTCCCGGAAAACGCATCCCCCGGTGCAGGAACACCCGGCGTTATCGTTACAACGACAGGAGAAGACTCCAGGGTCTTGAACGGGCTGCCTGCATTATCTGCCAGGTAGTTGTAGGCCGTCACCCCAAAATAGTAGGGGATGCCGTTCGAAATGGGCCGGGAGCGGATCTTGTCCGTTTCGGTTGAGAAGAACCTCTGAACCCCTGAGTTGGTGCCGGATTGCGCGGGCTGGTCCACAATAAAGCCGGTTGTAGGATCGACCCCCGGGTCAAAGATGGTCTGTACCAGGTTGACCACATCAAAGGTGGCCACTTTTATCCCCTCCGAGGGGGTCGCAGTGGCGCTCGGCAGCTGATACACGTTGTAACCCTCGAAGGCAAAGCCCAGCTCGACAGTCTCCTCGGTGGCCGTTATAGCGTCAGCGTTAAAGCCCCAATTGAGTATAATCCGGCCATCCAGGGCGGTGGCTGTAACAGCTGGCGCCGACGGTGGGCCAGGCAGTTCAAAATCGTTGTCAAAGGCAAACTGCGCAAAAGTATCGTGAAACTTCGCCACAGTCACCGATGAAATGTTGTCCTGTCCCAAGCCGCCGATCAGGGCCAGCACGACGACTTGTGTATCCCCCAGGGCCATACTGAACGGTCCCGTGGTCATGGTGAGCCGACGGTCGCCCGGCGGGAGCAGTACCCCGTCGATGTCTCCCTGGCCGGTCACGGGATCCCCTGCCAGCACAAACTTGGTCACCTCGCCGGTTACCGTGTTTTTCCAGGGTTCTTGCTCCGGGTATTCAGGCCGTGGCAGAAAGCCTTCCATAAGGTTGAACCACTGCAGGGTGCCGGCATATTCGGCGAGATCCGGGTCACTGACGGCCGAACCGGCCGCGAAATAGTTAAACACCGTCATGCCCAATGTGTCGCCGTTCATGATGGGCCCCAGCAGGAAGTCATAGCCTCCCGCCGGCACCGGCAGCCCGAAGTTGCCTAAAAAGACGGCATCGGTGGCGTTGCCGTTGTACACGTACCCGAACGAAAGGGTGGTGTCGACACCCACATAGTCATCACCGAAATCGCCCAGGTCGGGATCGGACCACTGGGTGAAGTAGACCGTGTCAAGTTTGGCCGTCGGCGAACCACCGGCCAAACCGGTGTAAATGATCTTGGCCTTCTTGAAGAGAATATTACCCAATGGGTGGTCGGCTGAAAAATCATAGGCCCAAAAAGTGAGCTGCAATTCCATACCGATAGGCGGCGAACCGTACGAGGTCTCCGAGACGCTGCTGGTGTCGGTGCCATCAATGATCGGCAGGTCGTTGGCCACCAGCCAGACCGTCTGGGTCGCTCCGGGGAACCCGGGAATATCAACGGTAGGATCGTAGACGCCATTACCGTCCACATCATCGAAAGGCGCCCCGTCAGCCACCGGCCAGTTGTTCCAGTCATAGTCATACTGAGTAAAAAGGTCGGCGATATCCATATCCGTCACGCCTGCAATGGCTTTCACCAAGAAGCTTGCGGCGTCGCCGGTCAGGTCGGCCGTCTTGTAATCGCTCCTGACGCGCCAGACGTGCCGGGTCGTGAAATCCTCAGAGCCCGTGACCTTGCCATTCACGTCATAGAGGACTTTGCCGGCCTTCAGCCCGGTGGCATAGGTGGAGCCGTTGACCCGCACCCGCGGCAGGTTGCCGTCATCGACCTTGACCCCCCAGAGCATGCCCTCGGCGAAGATCAGGCCGCCGGTACCTTTGGGGTACTCGCCGGCCGTTCCCTGGGCGCCGATGGTCCAGGGGAAGAAAGCATCCCGGTCCATCCATAATGTGATGTTGTTGATGTTCATGATGCTTGCCTTCGGCCCATTGGCCGCCAGGCCCTTGGAAAGCCTGGCCTGCGGCATCGAGCCAGTCTCGCGCGCCAGGGTGGGCGCGGCCACTAAAAATATGGCGGTGATCGTGGTTAGAAGTGATCGGCTAGCCTTCATTATTGCTCTCCATTCTAAATGAAATTATGGCACTTTCCATGGTCTTAAAATAGTACGGTCTCATAAACCGGGGCGGGTAAAATACTTGCCCCGGATATCGTCCGAACGCTCTAAAATTTGACCTCGATGCCGAACTTTATCTGACGCGGCGGTGCAAACAGGTCCAACCCGGTATCGGCGATGATGTGCTCGCGGTGATCCAGGTTGACCGCGCGGTACAGTTCCTCGTAGACCGGACTGTTCGAAGCCAGGAGCTTTTCGCTCAGGGCCGGCGTGGTCAGGAAGCCGTCGTCGTAGGCGTCACCGGTGCGGTTGTACACATTGATGATATTCCGCCGGTTAAACAAGTTGTCGACAAGCAAGTAGGCATCCAAGAGAACACCCCCGACGCTGAAGCCCTTCGTGACCCTCAGATTGGTCCTAAAGACCCAGGGCGTTGTTGAGGCGCCAATCGGCTCCACCGGTGTCCGGCCGCGGGCATCACTCTCATTCAGGAGGGCGCCTTCATCAGCCCCCCGCTGGGCCCCACTACCCTTCGCCCGGGTGAACGGGTGACCACTGTTGAAGGTAAACAGCAGGTTGACGCCGCTGTTGGCCAACAGACCACCCTCTCCCGCACCATAGCGGTAATCGAGGTTGAGTGTACCCTTGTGCTTCTGCTCATAGAAGAGCGGGGCAATCAGAGACGGCGCCTCGATTCCCTCATTGCTAAGGTTCCCAACTGCGGAGTTGGGGAAGGAGTTGGTGCCCCGGGCATCGGTGAAGGTATAGTTGGCCATGACCTGGAGACGATTGATCCGCCGCGTGGTTAGAGTAAACTCCACGCCGCTGGCGATGGCAAAGTCACCGTTGATGTACGCGGTTGAGGTAGCATCGACGCCGAAGGTATTGTCCTTCTCTAGCCCACGACTATCAAGCCTGACGAGCACCAGTTGGCCGGTGGTGTTGCGGGTGAAGGCCGTCACATCCAGGGCCGCATCTTCAGCAAACTGATAGGACAATCCCACCTCGTACTGGATGGTGATAACCGGTTCCAGATCAAAGCCCAGTGGATCACGGATAAAGTTCTGGCCGCCAAAGGACAGCGCCATTTCAGCCCGGCTCTTGAACGGCAGGCCCAGATCGGGCAGCTGGGCAAACTTCCCGTACTGGAGGTGGAAGACCGATTTGTCCGACAGCGGGAAGGCCAGTCCCAGCCGGGGCTGGAGGACCCCGGTGGCATCGGACTCCTCAAGGCCCTCCTCTTTCACGGTGAAGTTGGCCTGGTCGAATTGGGGGTTAGCCGGGTCAACGTGGGTGAAGTCATCCAGGTTCAGCAGATCGTAACGCAGACCGACATTCACAATCACGTCGGCCATTTCGATCTTGTCATTGATGTAGAGCGACGTAGTGGTGGGATGTTTCGCGCCGTCCACACCCTTGTCCAATTCATTGCCGAACTCATCATAGCCGACATTACGGACACGCGATTGCCGCAGGGCCCGGGCTGCTGCAGGCGTCTTGTTTTCGAAATCCTCAATGGCGATTGTCCCGGTCTCAATCTGTTGATTGATGGTCGATATTCCGCCGAAGAAGTACCGCCGAATGGTATACCGGCGGAAATCAACGCCCACCTTTATCTCGTGAGCACTCAGCTGACTGTTCAGCCCGGCGTTGAAACCGTTGTAGCTCTGGACAAATTTGCTGGAGCCCGTGGTCAAGGCTCCCGGACGAGCAAATTGAAAGTTTTCAAGATTATATTTACGATCAAAAGCGAAGGGACCACTAAACGCGCCGGCCCATGTGTCGTTCTTGGCCGTCACTTTGACCGAATCACCCCATGCCAGGATATCGGTGAACGTTCCCGGCTTGCCGAAATTGCGGTCGTAGACATCACGGGTATATGCGAAGTGATTGAAGTTCACATTGACCAGCGTCTTGGCCGACAGGAAGTAAGTGAGCTTGGCGTTTAGTAGCTGACTGAAGTCATCCCGCTGGGGCAGCCGGCCGTAGTTGAACAGATTCCTGATGGGCAATGTGTTCACGATGGATTCCGATGAGGTCTGGCTCAGGGCAAGACGCAGGATCACGGGATTGAAATCAAATAGCAGGGTGCCGTTGAAAGTGAGTCGGTCGCTTTTACGTGCTCCCACCACGCCGCCATCCCACTGGACGAGTAAACTGTCCTCCGTGAAATCGCCACCGGGGACCTTGTCGATCAGGGGCTGAATCACACCATCATCGTCCACGTTAATTTTTGCTCCCTCCCAGAATTGGGGAGCATAATCGTCAACGCCCAATTTTTGGACGGCGGCGAAGAAGCGGATGTTGGAGGTAAGGGGACCACCCAACGTCGCGGTGATTTCCCGGCCGCCATAGTCGAAGGTGTCGCCGCCCGACAACAGGCCGTCAAATGCCGGCGCCAGGGCTTCAGTCTCAAAGAGGACCGAACCGCTGAAGGCGCTTCCGCCCGTCTTCAGTTTCTGCTGGACGATACCGGCATTGGCGCCACCAACATCGGCGCTGTAGCCACCCATCAGGAGCGAAACTTCCTCCAGGGCATTGGGAATGACGGTGCCCAGGTTAAAAGCACCGCCACCGCCGTTGTTGACATTATTGGTCCTTCCGCCCAGTTGTACCGCACCAGCAACCACCAGGGACCGGACCGACGCGCCTTCGATTTCATAGCCTACCTCATCAGGGCGGCTGCCCCGAATGTGCAGCATATTGTTCTGGTACACCACGCCCGCTTGCGTGTTCCATATTTGCTTCACATCTCGCGTCGCAATGTTGCCGAGTTGATCCGCTCCGAGGCTGCGCACGGCGTTGGTTGCGTTCATGACAATGAGCGCACGCTGAGCGACCACCTCAACGGCCTCGGTCTCTATGGCCTGAGGCGTCAGGGCAATATCGGTCTCAGTCGTCAATCGGCTGGAAACGTGCACATTGGTCAGACGGACACTTTGATAGCCGATGAACTCGACGCGCACGACATAGGTGCCCACATCGGTACCGAGGATAATGTAGCGACCATCGGCGTCGGTAGCCGCCCCGAGGGATGTGCCTTCCACCAGGACGTTGGCGCCAATCAATGGCTCGCCGGTGGTCTCATCCGTAACCTGACCGGCTATCTTTCCCGCCTCCTGGGCGAGAAGGAAAACCGGCAGGAAGAAAATCAACGCAGTCTGTAGAATCCGGTTCATGACTACTCCAGCTACTTAGGGTTTAATTGACGGGGGCTGTCGGCGGTCGTCAAGGCGTCGTGGTGCTCGGGACCTCCTCTGGCAGTCGAAAGGCTACACCGATACTGAGATCCCATGTACACGGTACCACCCTTAACAACCCGTACGCTCATGCCACGCCAACCTCAAAAGTCACTAATTTCCATTAAGAGACGATGCGATCTCCCGAATTGTGCTCTGATCTGATAGTTTCAGTATATGTATGGTCTTTGCAGTACGCAGTATACAACGCAATCTTCATTTAAGGCAAATAAAAAAAAAGAGGGCCATGACTGGAACGGAACCCAAAATATTATATAACTATTTGTTATTACACCATGATGTGATTATATCCGTCTATCTAGCGAAAATATTTGGGAAGAAAATCCGTGAAGCCATCGGACCATTGTGTCCTGTATCTGACTGCGCTCCATGTCATTATACCGATCATGCTGAATCGGAACATCCACATCCGTACTCCTGATTGGCAGGGCACGCCTGTCCAGGTTGCGGATGTTTCCAGCAATTCCCCCGGTTTCAACGCATACCGCCCGGCACTCTCTTTATAGTGCCTTCCGTCCCGACTCCTGGGCTGGACCGCTTCACCCAACCGCGCATCAACTGATTCAGACTGGTCAGTTCCTCAATGGTGACGGTGTACACGTCCCAGGCCCCTTCCACCTTCCCGCGGATGAGGAACAACTTCTCCCAGCGCGCCAGATCGTTGAACCGCTGGTACTGGTCCGGGAAGAGCACGCACTCGAACACGTCCGTCTGATCTTCGAAGGTGAGGAACTCCATGGGCTGACCCCGGCGTGTCTTCACCGTCTTGGTGGTGAGGCAGACCCCCGCCAGGCGCACGGTACGGCCCACGTGTCCGGGGAGGTCAACGGCCCTGATGGTTCGTCCCTTGAGGATCGCGCCGAACGGGGCCAGGGGATGCCAGGTGAGGGGATAGCCGAAGGACTCGACCTCCAGATCAAACCTTTGGCGCCGGGTCAGGGCCCGCAGGGCCGGGCGCAGGGGAATGTGGGCCGGGCCGGTGGGAGTTGCAGGGGCGGCCAGCACGCTGCCCGTCTCGTGGGTCTCGGCGTAGTGCTCCATCACCTGCAGGAGCATGTCCGGGCGGGAGTGGTCCGGTTCCAGATCATCAAAGCACCCGGCCCGCACCAGGGTCCGCACGTCGGCAAAGGGGATGTCCACGCGGCCGAGAAAATCCTCCAGGGAGGCGAAGTCGTCCCGCTTGCGCCCCTCCAGCACGGCCCGGATGCTGTTTTTCTGGAGCTGGCGGATCTCCATGAGCCCTACCCGGATTTTCCCCCGGTGCCCTTTCCACTTGAGGGGGCTCCGGTTGATGTGGGGCGGCAGAACCCGGATACCCAGTCTCCGCGCCTCGGACATATAGGCATAGGGCGAGTAGTAGCCGCCCCGGTTGGAGATCACCGCGGCCATGAACTCGGCGGGGAAGTGGGCTTTCAGGTAGGCGCAGACAAAGGAGAGCCTCGCATAGGACGCCGAGTGGGCCTTCGTGAAACTGTAGCCCCGGAAACTCTCGATCATGTCCCACACCTGGCGCACGACCTCCTGGGGATAGCCTCGCTTGATCGACTGGGTGATGAACTTCTCGCGGAAAGCCGGGATCAGCGGCCGCAGCGATTTCTTGGTGCCGATCTTCTGGAGCAGGTCCGCTTCGGCCCAGGGAAAACCGGCCATCACCCGGGCGCCCAGGGCCACCTGCTCCTGGTAGACCATGATCCCGTAGCTCTCGTTGAGGAAGTCCAGACGAGGGTGCAGGGGCTGCCAGGGGGCGCCGCGGATGCGCTCAATGAGCAGGTTGCAGTACCGGTTGGCAGCCGGCCGGATAATGGAAGAGTAGATCACCACATGTTCGTAGTCCGCCCGGCCCGCTTTGGCCAGCAGCTGCCTCGTGGCCGGACTCTCCACGTAAAACACCCCCATGGTGCGGCCCCGCTCCATCAGGGAGGCGGTCTGCCCATCCTCAAAAGGCTGGAGGTCGTGATAGGACAGGTGCTCCTCAGGCAGGCGGTAGAGGTTGACGTCGCGAAGGCAGTCGCGCACCACGGCCAGGGAGCGGTTGCCTAGCAGGTCGATCTTGACCAGGCCGCTGTCTTCCACTTGATCCTTTTCCCATTCGACGATCTGCACCCCCTTGGGCGCTTTGAGCACGGGCACGTACTTGCGGATATCATCGGGCACCACCACCACCCCGCCCGGATGCACCGAGGGGTAGTGGAACACCCCGATCAGCCGCATGGCCAGGCGGATGACTTCTTCCAGGGTATCGTCCATGTGGAGGGGGTGGTCGGAAGCCGGGGCCGCTGCGGATAAGGACGGGGGTTCCTGGCGCAGGGGATCAATGACTTCCTGGTTGGGATGCCCGGCTTCGGCGAACACCAGGTGGATCCGCTTGGTGACGGTGATGATCTCCTCGCTGGACAGTCCATAGACCTTGGCCACCTCCCGCACGGCAGCCCGGGGTTGAAGGGTCACGTGATTGGCCACCATGGCCACGTGGTCCGTGCCATATTTCTGAAACACGTAATCCAGGATAGCGTCCCGTTCATCCCAGGCGAAGTCCACGTCGATATCCGGCAGGTCGGTACGCTCGGGATGGAGGAAGCGCTCAAAGGCCAGGTGGTGCCTGATCGGGTCCACCTGGGTGATCAGCAGGCAGTAGCTCAGAATCGAGGCGGCGGCGCTGCCCCGGCCAATGGTCAGGGAAGACTCCTTCACGATATCGGCCACGATCAGGAAGTAGGGAGCGAACCCCCGGTCGCAGACCAGGCCGAGTTCCAGCTCGATGCGGTCACGCACCTGGGGGGCAAGGGGGGTGCCGTAGCGCCGGTCCGCGCCGGCGTAGACCCACTCCCTGAGGCGGGCGTTGGCATCGATACCCGTTCCGGCACTGGGAAAGATCGTCGTCGAGAAGTCCCAGCCGGTCCGGCATCGGGCCGCGATCTCGACGGTTCGATCCACCACCTCCGGGCAATGGGGATAGCGGCGACGAATCTCCTCCTCACCGGCGAAGGAGTGGCCCTCGGATTTGCGTTCCCACCCCGGAAGGTCGGACAGGCGCTGGTTACGATCCATGGCCCGCAGCAGGCGGTACAGGGTGACATCATCGGGCTCAAGGAAGTAGACTTCACCCGTCGCGACGGCGTGGATGCCCAGCTCCCGGCACGACGTCAGAACGGGCATTGTATCGGCGTGGGGCCGCAGCTCGCCATATAGGTTTTCCCCAGGGATCACCTTGGCCAGCTGCGACAGGAGTGCCGGGTCAGGGCACAGGACCACCAGCCCCCGGCCCCATGTTTCCAGTGCCGGCAGGATGTCCAGGGCCGGTTCATCGTGCAGCCGGGAAAGAATCCGGCACAGGTTTTCATAGCCTGCCTGGCTCCCTATCAGCAGGACCAGGTCCTGGTCGGGCCGGTTCCCGGTGTCTCCGGTGAGTATGTGGCTGCCGCAGATGGCCTGGATACCTGCCTGCCGGGCCAGCCGGGTGAAGTTGACCAGGCTCCACAGGCCGTTGACCTCGGTGAGGGCCAGGTGGCTCATGCCCAGGGCCTTGGCCCGGTCGATGAGGGCCTCGAGGGGGGCCGTCCCCTGCATCCGGGAGTGCCGGGAGTGGACGTTGAGGTGGCAGAACAGCGCTATTCCTCCAGGCAGAGCTGGTTGGCCGTCAGGATGCTGGCGACGCCGTAGCGCTCCCTGATGAGGTCCAACTGCCGGGCGATACGCTGCCGGTTGGTATCCCTGGCATCGAAGAGGGACATCTGGTGGGCGTAGGGCTGTAACCGGCTGGCATCCACGGTGATGGCCCGGATTCGATTCCGCCGGCGATTGGCTTTCCGGTAAAGGTCGAGCAGTGTCCGGGCGACGGTCTGCCCATCATGCCGGGGCAGCCTGCCACAGGCGCGGTTCTCGTAGCCGTCCGTGTAGTGGACCAACAGCTGCACATGCTGCGCGACGGCCCGCAGGCGCCGCAGCTGATAGCCTACCGTGTCGGCCAGGTGTTGGACAGCGCTGTGCAGCCGGTCTTCGTCGTTCGTGTCTTCGGGGAGGGTATAACGCTCGAAGACGTGGCGGCCGGCTCTCGCTTGCCAGTGGGGCGGTTGCACCATGGACGTATCGATACCCTGGGCCTGGGCTGTCACCTGGCGGACATGGACGCCAAAGGCGACCCGCCCCAGGTGGTCATGGTTCACCAGCACCTGCACGTCCCTGATGATAGCCAGGTTCAGGTCTGTCAGGGTCTGGCTCACCGGGCGCTCTCTGGATATGGGCAAGGTCATCGCTTGCAGGGGTGCCAGAAATTGCACTTCCTCCCCCGGGGGCACCTCCAGCACCGGTTCCTGGGGCGTCACCCGGGTGGCGATGCTGCTCACCAGCTTGTTGCGGCTGATCCCCACCCGGGGCGTGAGGTTCATCTGGTGGGAGATATCGTCCACCAGGAGCCGGCCAGCCTTCCCGGTGGAGTGGAAGACCCCCTCCATGCCCCGCATATCCAGGAAGAACCGGCCATAGCCGGCGGGCTCGACGAGCGGTGAGTAACGGGAGAGCATCCGGTAAAGAATGCTCTGGACCTTTCCGTACAGGGAGGCATTTGGGGGCAGCAGGATGACCCTGCGGGACATCTTGCGGGCCAGGGAGACCCGCATGCCGGGACTCAAACCCTCTTCGACCGCTTCATGTGAGAGGGTGAGGATGGTGCCGTTCTGCCTGGGGGAGGAGACGATGGCAATGGGACTGGTGGCCAGGGAGGGATCGATCAGCCGCTCGGCCTGGATGGCAAAGTTCCGCAGTCGCGTATGGAGGACCCGGGGCTGTGCCCGACGGGTGGAAAGGTTAGAAATGGTGCCATGCATAGCACCGGTAGGTTAGCGCCCGGCCGATGGCGCGTCAAGCGTTATCTAAATATTACTAATGAATACTAACGATTTATTTCAGGTGTACCTCGTCGGGGTGTTGAGAACTAAGCGAGACACGCTTCTGCTCTAAGGTTGGGCATGCGCCTTAGATGCAAGGTTCCCCGGTAAGGACCTTTACTCACCATGACCAGCGCCAGCGCTCGCTTTGAGATCATTACCGGCAGCAATATTTTCCCTGCCGGATCGAACCGGGACCACCTAGCCGTCAAGGTTGGGGATAAACATATCCTCGTTGGTCAGTCCGCATTCTTCCAGCATATCCAGACAGTATTCCAGGTTCCCGAAGTTCTCATCGCCGTTATTGGTGCCGAACGCAAACTTGACGCCCCGTGTCTTCCCAAGTTTGATGAAGGTGGCGCTGGGTATACGGTACCGGGCATTGATCTCAATGGCCACCTGGTTCGCCACCGCAGCATCGATGACTTTCAGCATGCGTTCCTCGGTCCACAAGGCGTCATATTCGTCTTCGATGACCTCGGGAAGAAAGGTGGGGTTCACGAAGATATCGATGGGCTCGTCATTGATCACCGACTGGATACGGTCCACGTACATATCCATGAAGGCCTGCTTATCCTGGACATCCACATCCTCCTTGATCCACAGGCGGGTGCGTTTCCCGTTGTCATCGGTGAAGGTCAGGGCATCGGAGAAGACGTAATCAAACTGGGCGATGGCCTCCCTGGAAAAGGTGTTGACCCACTCACGCCCTTCGGCCTGCATGGCAACGAACACCGGCTGCCCCTCCATGCTTTCCAGGAACTCGTAGATGCCCTCGTCGGAGTTGAC
Organism: Fidelibacterota bacterium; assembly: GCA_022563485.1. Lineage (GTDB taxonomy): Bacteria > Fidelibacterota > Marinisomatia > SCGC-AAA003-L08 > TS1B11 > JADFNF01. Next base: position 12,263 of record JADFNF010000044.1, read on the forward strand.
CGGGAAGCCGATGCCGCAGTTCACCGCGATGCCATAGTAGATTCCCGACCGCCGGGATTTCGCCAGGGCGTCCTCCAGGGTCAGGGTCCCTTTCAGATGCACGTGGTAATCGATCATGGGAAAGTTTTGGCTGTTGAGCCTGGAGATCAGGGCGTAGTAGTGGTCCACGACCGGCTGCTCATCGGTGCCCTCATCTATATCGTCCGGCAGGGGTTTGACCTTAATATCCCTGAAGAAAACCTTGCTGCCGGGATCGTGGGCCTGGAGGGCGAAGGTCCCTGATGAGAGGCGGGGGCCGGAATCATCCCCCACGGGAGCCTCAGGTTCGATATAGTCCACCACCGTCATACCGTTCACCTGCACCACGACCCGCTGGCCCCTGACGATGATGTGCAGACTGAACCACTCGTCGTCCTTCACGGGGGCCTTGAAGAGGCTACGGATGCCGTACAGGCTGCCGGTCTTCTTCAGTTCCCGGTAATCCCCGTCGCCTTTGTGGGTGTTGTTGATCTGGACCTCGTAGCCCTTTTCCGGCCAGCCCTCCTCCTGGTAGGCCGTGTGGAAAAAGATGCCCGAATTGGCGCCGGGCGAGGCCATGACCTCAGCCTGCAGCTCAAAATTGCGGAAGGTCGCGCTGCCGGAATCACCGACGTAGAAGGCGTGGGCCCGGGGGCCTTCGACGACGATCATGCCGTCGATCACACGCACCGAATTGGGATGCTCGGAAACCTTCCAGCCGGCTAGACTGTGGCCATCGAAGAGGGGTATCCATTGACCGGCATCCTTCGGGGCGCACCCGACGGAGAACATGGTGATAAGCAGGAGCACTACGGATCGCTTCATGAGGGGCTTCCCTTCAGTTGACATGAGTGACGGATCGGGCAGGTAAACAGGCGGGCACAGGGCCATTACCTCGGTGAATTTCAGGCACAGGGTGGCGGTGATCAAGGGGATAATCTGGGGGACCGCGCCGGGTTGGGCTACGCCGGGGTTGGCGCACAGGGCGCAGATGGCGCAAATAAGGTATCAGGCGAAAGGGTGGGGGGGTGTTGGGGAAGATTAGCGATTGCAAAATGCAAAATGAAAATTGCAAAGTGAAAAATATTCCCCAGAATTCGTTTCGGGGCTGATCGCTGACGGCTGATGGCTGGCCAGGAGGGATGTCCAGTGGCAGTGGCAGATTAGCGATTGCAAAATGCAAAATGAAAATTGCAAAGTGAAAAATATTCCAAGGGCAGGGGGTTGGCTAGGCAGGGGCGCCGGGAGGCAGATCAAGATCGATGCGCATCAGACGGCCCTCCTCCAGCGTGGTGCGGGCGCCCAGCTGCTTGAGCAACTCAACAAGGGAAGCGTTTTCCTGGGAAACATAGCCCCTGAAGGTCTTGATGGCGTGCTCCAGGGCAGCCTCAATCAACTGTTCACACAGGAGGCGGCCCACGCCGCGACCCTGGTAGGCATCAATGACGGTGACGGCGAACTC
>JADFNF010000219.1 GCA_022563485.1 Fidelibacterota bacterium
CCTGTTGCTGGCGATAACGGGACGACCGTCAGGGTGCTGCTTGTCGGTCATTTCATGGCGGTACACCTCCGCATTGCCAAGCCAATTTGCCTGTACATGCGCCTCGCACAGTCGGAACCCCCGGCGACGAAGAATCCTATTGCACTCGTCCACGAACTCTTCGAGGAGGCCGCCCAGTTGGTCATCTCCCAGCGGCAGGCATCGGTCTCCATGCTCCAGCGGCGGTTCCGCATCGGTTACAGCCGGGCCGGGCGGCTCATCGATGAACTGGAGCTGGCCGGGATCATCTCCGGCTACAGCGGCAGCAAGGCCCGGGAGGTATTGGTGGATGCCAGCGACCGGGAAGGGTGGAACTCAGCCCATCCCCGAGGTTAAGTTTTCGCTCCTTTTAAAGCCTATTCCAGCGTCGTCGAACGCGTAACTATGCCGTTATTTTTTATTAAATAGGGATAATGACTACCACGACAAATAAATTTTTTATCACCGGTGGCGCCGGGTTTATCGGTGGAAACTTCGTTCATAAAGTGCTGGGGGCGGAGCTCGGCCCGGTCCTGGTTCTGGACCGGCTCACCTACGCCGGGCACCGGGCTACCCTCCGGTCTTGGGAGGGGCATCCGGCTTTCCGGTTTGTCCGTGGCGACATCGGTGACCGGGCCCTGGTGCGCCAGCTCCTCAAGGATTTTCAGCCCACCTTTCTGGTGAACTTCGCCGCCGAGTCCCATGTGGACCGCAGTATCGAGTCGGCCGAAGATTTTATCCAGACCAATGTCGTCGGTACCTACGCCTTGCTGGATGAGGCCTTGCGCTATTGGCAGTCCTTGAAGGGGGTGGAGGCTCGCCGGTTCCGGTTCCATCACGTCTCCACCGATGAGGTCTATGGCAGTCTGGGAACCACCGGCTATTTTACCGAACAGACGCCCTATGCGCCTAATTCGCCCTATGCCGCTTCCAAGGCTGCCTCGGATCACCTGGTTCGGGCCTACCACCAGACCTATCAACTGCCTACCACCCTGACCAACTGCTCCAACAATTATGGACCGTACCAATTTCCCGAGAAATTGATCCCCCTGGCCCTCATGAACGCCCTGGAAGGCCAGCCCATTCCGGTCTATGGCGACGGACTGAACATCCGCGACTGGCTCTACGTGGAGGATCACTGCGATGCCATCCTGCAGGTGTTGGCTCACGGCGAGCGGGGCGCGATCTACAACGTGGGCGGCAACAGCGAGCAAACCAACCTGGATCTGTTGCAGGCCCTCTTTGCCTGCCTGGGGGATCAGGCCGACCTCATCCGGGAGCAGAGCCGCCCCACCGTTGCACAGAGCGGGACCCGCACCGACATCGATTACCGGAGCCTGATCACCTTTGTCCCGGACCGGCCCGGTCACGATCGCCGCTATGCCATCGATTCCAGCAAGATCCGGCGTGAGCTCGGCTGGGCGCCCAAGGAAACCCTCAGGACCGGCCTGGCCAAAACCGTGATTTGGACCGTGAAGAACCTGGCGTGGCGTGACGAAGTGCTCCAGGGCACCTATAGTGGCGAGCGTCTCGGCCAGAGCAAGGCGGCCAGAGATTGACCCGCCGGATTGTGCTGCTCGCCTTCGGGTTGCTCACGGCGTCGTGGGCCCAGGAATCGGGCGCATCCTTCGAGGAGGCCGTCGATGCGTTTCTGGCTCAGGCGCCCGTCAAGATGGGTTACCACTACACCCTGACCCAAGGTGATTTTCAGCAGGAAGCCACGGGGGTCATCTACCTGGCCGCGCGGGGTGTCTTTCGTCTGGACCTATGGGACAAAATTTATAGCAGCGACGGCACCTCCCTCTATCTCCATGACAAAAATACGCACCAGACCGTCATCGATTCCCTGCAGTGGGCGGCGATGAACCTGTGGGTGCGACTGCTGCATGGCGAGCTGCCCCCCCTGACGGACGTTACCGTGGCGCCGGGCAAAGACGGGATGGTGCGCTTCAGGTTCCACCACCAGCAGCCCAATTGGAGCGGCGAGATGCAGTTGGATACCCTGTCGGGGAGTTTGCGGGAAATCCGGATCATTGAGGAGGGTGACTTGGAGCACCACATCCGGTTGGGGCTGCCCGAGTCGTGGACCGAACCTCACCGGGACGCCTTTATGCAGCTCCGGGACCTACCTGGTTCGCGCCTGGACCTAAGGTAGGGATCGTTTGAAAAAATTAATCGCCGGGTTGATCCTGAGTGCGGCGGCCCTATGGTGGGCCTTCCGAGACATCGACTGGGCCGCCTTCAAGCTGGCCCTGGTGGAGGGGAATGGCGGGCTGATCCTATTGGGCGCGGCAGTGCTGCTCGCCGCTGTTCCCTTGCGCGGCCTGCGCTGGAGCATATTCCTACAACCCATCAAGCGGGTCCCCTGGAAAATGACTTCCGAGGCGACGCTGATAGGTTATTTCGGCAATAATGTCCTCCCGTTCCGTCTGGGCGAGGTGTTGCGCAGCTATTACTTGTCCAAACGGGTGGATGTGCCGATGAGCCAGGTATTTGGCACCGTGATTGTCGAGCGGCTTCTGGACATCATGAGCATGCTCGTGCTTCTGGCACTCCTGCCCCTGTTCGAACCGATTCCGGAGCTACTCCGAGCGCCCATGATGTGGGGTGTTCTGGTCTCCCTGGTTGTGACCGCCACAACCTACTGGATTGTCAGACGCCGGTCAATACCTCTCTTGCGTGGCTGGCTTAAAGCCCTGGCCGATAACCTGCGATTGGGCTTTACCAGCCTGCGGCATGGGCGGCATTATCTGCCCCTGTTCATACTCACCATGCTGATCTGGACCCTCTACCTGGTCAGTCTTTATATTGTTCAGCGGGCTCTGGGATTGGGCCTCAGCATGGGGCAGTCCTATCTGCTTCTGGTGGCTACGAGCTTGGTGCTAAGCGTACCGGCCGCGCCTGGGTTTGTGGGGAC
>JADFNF010000220.1 GCA_022563485.1 Fidelibacterota bacterium
CGAATTGGCCCTGCGGCTGCTGCTCATCGAAGGTGACGGGCGGCGCATCCTGGTGGACACGGGCATGGGGCATCTGTGGACCGAGCAGCAGGTCAAGCGGTTCCGCATCGAGCAGCCCGGCCACGCCGTGGACAGTGCCCTGGAGGCCATCGGCTTTAATCGCCAGGATGTCACCGATGTGATCCTCACCCACCTGCACTTCGACCATGCCGGCGGGGCCACCCTGGCCGATGGCCGGGAGATCGTGCCGGCCTTCCCCAACGCCCGGTACTATACCCAGCGGTCCCAGTGGGACCTGGCCAACAACCCGTCCCCCAAGGACCGGGCCAGCTTCATCCCCGAAAACTTTGTGCCCCTGGAGCGCCACGGCCAGTTGGAGCTGCTGGACCGGGGTGAAGAGATCGCTCCCGGCGTGGAGCTCCTGGTGGGCAACGGCCATACCGACGGCCACCAGATGGTGAAGGTCACCGGCGATGGCCAGACCATGGTGTTCCTGGGCGACACCATCCCCACTACCACCCACCTGCGCCTGCCCTTCATCATGGGCTACGACCTGCGCCCCCTGGAGACCCTTCAGGAGAAGCAGCGTCTTCTGGCGCAGGCGGCTGAGGAGGGCTGGTGGCTCTTCTTCGACCACGACCCCCAGGTGCCGGGGGTGAAGATCGTTCCCGGCGAGAAGGACGTGCAGATCAGCGAGCGCTATGGCGACGCCTGACCGCCCCCCGGTGAGCGAAACGGCCCGGGCGGACACCCTCTTCCGGCAGGGGGTGGCGGCCTTCAATGGCGGAGACTTTTTCGATGCCCATGAATACTGGGAAGACCTCTGGACGGATTACCACCTGCCGGACAAGACCTTCGTCCAGGGGCTGATCCAGCTGGCGGTGGGCTGTTTTCATCTGACCAACGACAACCTCAACGGGGCCCGGGGGCTGCTGACCAAGTGCCTGCCCAAACTGGAGCCGTACCAGCCTGCCCAGCGCGGATTGGATGTCACCGCCCTGGTGAACTTCGTGAAACACTCTCAGGAGCAGGTGAACACCATTCAGGCGTGCGCCGACTTCGACTGGTCCCACCGGCCACACCTGACCCTAGGGGAAGGCTGAGCCGCCGGGTTATGAAACGTGAGAGCACAGCCCGCAAGGCCGAGCGGGCAGCCGAGATCAACGGTTGGCTGGCCCGGGAGTACCCCGACGCCGCCTGCGCCCTGGTGCACAACGACGCCTACCAGCTGCTGGTGGCCACCATTCTGTCGGCCCAGTGCACCGACAAGCGGGTGAACCTGGTCACCCCCGCTTTTTTCGCCGCCTACCCCGACGCCAGGGCCCTGGCGGAAGCGCCCTCGGAAGATGTCGTGGAGGCCATCCACTCCACCGGTTTCTACAACCACAAGGCCAAAAGCCTCCAGGGGATGGCTCGACAGGTGGTGGACCAGCACGGCGGCCAGATTCCCGATACCATGGAAGCCCTTACCCGGCTGCCCGGCGTGGGGCGCAAGACGGCCAATGTGGTCCTCGGCAACGTCTTTGGGATCCCCGGACTGACGGTGGATACCCATATGATCCGGCTGAACAACCTGTTGGGCCTAGTCCAGGGCAAGGATGCGGTGAAGATCGAGCGGACCCTCATGACGCTCCTGCCGCCCGAGGAGTGGACCATGTACAGTCACCGGATCATCGAGCATGGTCGCACCGTCTGTATCGCCCGGCGGCCTCGTTGCCCCGACTGTGTGCTCAATGAACTGTGTCCCTCGGCCCTGGAACCGGTGAAATCCGCCAGCTGACACGAGGTGCAAAAGGTCGTGGCCGGGCAACCTTTGCGGAATTAAATTTTAGGCCCCAAGAATATGTCCACCTTACAAGCATCATGATCTCATTGACCAAGACATTCAAGTTCTGCGCCGCTCACCGCTACCACAATCCCCGTTGGTCGCCGGAAGAGAACCTTGCCGCCTTTGCTGACGACCACCGCATTCACGGGCATAACTATGAGCTGGAGGTGAGCCTCACTGGTGAGGTGGACCCTGATACGGGCTTCCTGGCTGATCTGGGGGTCGTCAAAGCACTGGTTCAGCAGCGGGTCATCGATGTCCTGGACCATTCGCAGATCGAAACGGATATACCTTGGTTCGCCAACCGGCAGCCCACCTCGGAAAACCTGGTGATATTCATCTGGGATCAGATCGCGTCCCATTTTCCCGATGGGGTCCGGCTGGTGCGGGTGCGGCTGTATGAAACGCCGAGCATTTTTACCGAATACGATGGCGACCTCTCTTCCGCCGTCCCCACCGCGAGGACCTGAGCATGACCACCAAGACCATCGATGGCATCAAAGCGCTGACCCGCCAGCTATTGGGCCATATCGGAGAAGACCCCGGCCGGGACGGTCTGAAGCGTACCCCGGAACGGGTGGCCCTGGCGTGGGAATTCCTGGCCAAGGGGTATGACCAGACCCTTGAGCAGGTGGTGGGTGATGCCTGCTTCGAGGAGCAATACGATGAGATGGTCACGGTGAAGGACATCGACTTTTTCTCCATGTGCGAGCACCACCTGCTCCCGTTCTTCGGGCGGGCCCATGTGGGCTATCTCCCTGATGGGCGGGTCATCGGCCTGTCAAAAATTCCCCGGATCATTGATATGTACGCCCGTCGCCTGCAGGTGCAGGAGCGCATGACCCTGCAGATCGCCAACGCTCTCATGGAGGTTCTGAAACCCAAGGGGGTCGGCGTGGTGGTGGAGGGAATCCACATGTGCATGCAGATGCGAGGGGTGGAGAAACAGAACTGCTACGCCACCACGTCGCACATGGTAGGGGAGTTCAAGTCCAACCAGAAGACCCGGGAAGAATTCCTGCAAATCATTTCCATGGGGAGGAGAGGATAATGGCCCTACTGGGCGCAAACGTCTCCATAACCGG
>JADFNF010000045.1 GCA_022563485.1 Fidelibacterota bacterium
CCCGATGACCATGCCCAACAAGGTCATGCCGGAGCGCAACTTATTGGCATTGATGGAACGGAGAGCGATCTGCAGATATTCCAGCATTATTCGTACCTCAAAGCTTCAATGGGATCAAGCCGCGCAGCCTTGGTGGCCGGCCACAGCCCGAAGATTAAACCTACCACCACCACGACCCCGATCCCCAGAGCAATCCAGGTGGGGGGCACCCGGGCAGCCAGCGTGGTATACCTCTGGACAAAAACAGCCACCCCCGATGCCATGACGAAACCCACCACAACCCCCAGGGCCGATACGGCCATACTCTCCACCAGGAACTGCCAGAGGATGGTGCGCCGCCGGGCTCCCAGGCTTTTGCGAATACCGATTTCAACGGTCCGCTCGGTGACGGTGACCAACATGATATTCATCACCCCCACACCACCTACGATAAGGGCGATGCTCCCGATCCCAATGGCCACCATCCAGAGCATACGGGTGGCGTTGTCGTACAGCTCCTGCAGGGCGCTCTGCTGATTGATGGCAAAATCGTTGGGCTGACCGGGGCGTATCTGGCGGTACCGGCGCATAATACCCTCCACCTCGTCCCGGGCCTCATTGATCAGATCAGGGGAAGAAGCCTTCACGGCAATGGTGATATTTCGCCATCGCCGCCCAAACATTTTCAGCAGGGTCTCCGCCGGGATGTAGATCATATTATCCAGGTTCCGTCCCATCATCTGGCCCTGTTTTTCCAGTATCCCAATCACCAGGAACTTGCGCCCATTGATGGACAGGCGCTTGCCCAGAGGGTCCTCGCCCCCAAAAAGGTTCTCATCGATGGCCGCGCCTATCACGACCACCGCCTTCTTGCGCTGCGAATCAAGCTTCGATAGAAAGCGCCCATCCACCAGCTCCACGCCGGCAATCACCGCCATGTCGGCCGCGGCGCCCAGTACCGCTACCCTCTCCAGGCTATTTTCCTTGTACTTCAGCCGGCCCCCCTGATAGATGCGCGGACTGACATGGCTGACGTATTGGGCCCGTTGGAGGATGTACTCGCCCGCATCCAGGCCGATATTTCGCCGCTGGCGGCTGAGGACCCAGGCATCGCGACCCTGAAACCAGCCCCGTTTGTCCACATAGAGCACGTCGGACCCCATGCTCGAAATCTGTTCAGCAAACGAGGCGTTGAGCCCCTCGATGATCGCCATCACCACCCCTACGGTGAAAATGCCGATGGCGATCCCCAGGGTGGTGAGCAGGGCCCGGAATTTGTGGGCCCACAGGGCTGCCCCGGCTATGCGCAGGACTTCGATCATTGAAAGTCGGCCTTGCCTTTGACGACCTGCTCATCCCGGTCGATCTGACCATCCAGAATATGAATGATCCGATGGGCATGCTCGGCCACATGGGGTTCATGGGTCACCAGGATAATGGTGTTGCCCTGCTCCTGGAGATCATCGAACAGACTCATGATCTCCCGGCCCGTGGTGGAATCCAGATTACCGGTGGGTTCATCGGCCAGTATAATGGAGGGATGGGTCACCAGGGCCCGGGCAATGGCCACCCGCTGGCGCTGACCACCGCTGAGTTCGCTGGGCCGGTGGGTGGACCGATCCTCCAGGCCCACCATCTCCAGGGCTGCTTGGGCACGGACCAGACGGTCACGACGTGAGACACCGGCATACACCAGGGGCAGTTCCACGTTACGTAAGGCCGTGGTCCGGGCCAGAAGGTTAAAGGTCTGAAAGACAAACCCGATTTTCCGGTTGCGAATACCGGCCAGTTGGTCGTCATCCATCTTGAAAGTTTGCTCATCGGTGACATCGGAAACCAATTCCCCTTCAAACTCATAGCGACCACGGGTGGGAGTATCGAGACAGCCGATGATATTCATGAGGGTCGATTTTCCCGAACCGGAGGGCCCCATGATGGAAATATATTCATTGGCCTGGATGGTCAAATCAACTCCCCGCAGGGCATGCACCTGCTCCTTGCCCATATCATAGACCTTGGTGATGCCCTGAAAGTTGATGAGCCCGTTTTGTCCTGGAGTTGCCATGCTGGTGTTCACTGTTTCCCAACCATCTGCATCTAACGATCCCCACGGCCCCGGAAACCACCGGAGCGCTGTTCACTTCGATCGATCTGGCGGCCATCCTGCAAATCCCTGCTCACTGCACGGTAGTTCCCGATGACGATCTCCTCGCCCGCACGCAAACCGGTGCCGATCTCATAGTGGGTGTCCGATGAAATACCAAGTTTTACTTCGCGCTGCTCCACATACTCCTTAGGCTTGACTCCAAACAAGCGTTTCATAAAACCGGTCGCCGATTGACTTGAATCGCTGATGACCACGAATACAACTTCCACCGGTTCAGGACGGCCTGCGCCCCCCATCCCCCCTGGACGTCCTCGGAAGGCGCCACGATTGCCGCCCCCAGCTGGACGTCCTCCCCGGAAGCCGCCGCGGTCTCCCCCCGGCCGCCCGCGGGAACCCTCACGATCATCCTCATCAGCTTTGTCCCGCTTCGGCGGCCGGGCCGCAATAGCCTGGATGGGGACCGCAATTGCGTCTTCCAGGCGGGCGGTTACGATGGTCGATGTGGCCGACATGCCGGGCCGGATCCGGGGATCGATGCGCTCGGCGCTGGGGTCTATGTTGAAGGTCACCACCACTTCAAAATTGGTGACCTGGTTCTGTGTCCCGGCCCCCTGGATGGTGGCCGAATGGGCCACCCTCGAAACCCGGCCTTCAAATACCGTGTCCTGGATGGCGTCCACCTCGATCTTGACCAGATCGAGAATCTCGATGTCGACCACATCGGTCTCATCCACCTCCACCACCACTTCCATCATGGACAGGTCAGAAATGATGAGCAGCACATCGGCCTGAAAGGTGGAACCGAGGGCCATCTCGCCCACCTCTTTGTTGAGCTTGGTCACCACCCCGCCTTCAGGGGCCACCAGGATCGTTTTCGCCAGGTCGTCCCGGGCCTGATCCACAGTGGCCTCGGCCTGTTCCATACGACTTAATGCCCCTTCGAAATTGGCTTCCAGGATTTCCATGTCCTGCAGACTGATGAGGCTCTTCTCGTAGAGTTGGCGGCCCCGGCCTCGTTCGGCTCGGACTTGCTTCAGGCCCGCCCTGGCCGACCGGAGCGCCGACTTGGACCGCTCGTAGGCCGCCTCATAGCGCAGCCGGTCAAGGATGACCAACGTATCACCAGGCTGGACCTCCTCCCCTTCCTCCACCAGGATGCCCTTGATCTGGCCACTTACGGTGGACGAAATTTCCGTTTCGAACACCGGCCGGATTCTACCGGCGGCCGTTACGGTCTGCTCAACCAGCTGGCGGCGCACCTTTGCTACCTGCACCGCAATGGGTGGACCCAAGTCGTCCGTCTCCCCGCTCCCGGCAGTCGTCAAGTTGATAAACACAGTGATGATCACCACTACGCCGATGCCCGAGCCAATGAGCAGTCTTCGACGACTCATATTTTTTACATTGAGTAAAGCTTTAATATTGATCTTCATTGACCGATGGTCCCCATAAGTGCGTCGAGTTGGGCTTCCGCCGTCTTGATATCATAGGTGGTCCGAACCAGGGTGCTGCGCGCCGTGATCAGTGAAACCTGGGCATCCAACAGATTGAGGATGGAGATGGCGCCCAGTTTGTACTGCTCATCCGCCAGGCGCACGTCCGCTTCGGCGGAAGCTAACACATCCTGGTTAATGGGGTGAATACTATTAAGTGATGCAAGATTGGAGAGGGTATTTTCCAGTTGTCCTTTCAGATTCCGTTCCAGACCTGCCAACCGCTCTTCCTCAGCGAGAGCAGAATGGCGCGCCCGAACGTAACGAGATGAGTTCTGGAAACCCGTGAACAGGGGAAATGAAAAACTTAGCACCGTGCTGGAGTTGTTGGGGTTATATGAAAACGCGCCCGAAAGGTCACTGGCACTCGCCGACTGAGAGTAGCCCAGCGAGATGGAGGGGAGCAGGCTTCCCCGCTGTATTTTCGCATTAAGCCAAGCATTTTCCACGGCAACGTTCTGGCTTTTAAGAGCGGGATTACGGGCGATGAGTGACTCCAGGGCCGCATCGCGGTCAACCCTGGGACGGATGATCACACTATCACGGGCGGCGTTCACCGGTATGAACGGGTCGAGTCCCAGGCTGATGTTCAGGGTAATGGCAGCGTTCACCACATTCTGCCCTGCCTGAAGGAGGGCCACTTCGCGCTGTCCCATATTCACTCTCGCCTTGAGCAAATCCGTCTCCCGCACGGCCTGAAGGCGGTGGCGCTCCTCCACCAGCTCCAGCTGTCTGCTGCTCAGTTCCAAGGCCTCTTCCGCCACTTCCCGCAACTCCACACGGGACAAGTATCCGTAATAGGCTCGCTTGATAGCGAGGGTAACCTCCTGATGGGTCCGCTCCAATTCCGACTCGGCTCTTTCCACCCCCACGGTTCCCACCTGTCGATTGTACCACGAATTGCCCCCATCGAAAATGATCTGGGATAGAGACATCCGGGAACTGTAGAGGGTAGGGTCGTACTGCACACCATCCCGCAAAAAGGACTTGCCGGGGTCCAGGTCCTGACTAAGGGAGGCTGACAATCTGGGAACCAGTCCGGACATGGACCCGCGGCGAGTGGCCCGGGCGCCAGCCAGGTTGCGCTCGGCAATGCGGAGGTCACTGTTATGCTCCATGCCGATCTGAATGAGCTGCTCCAGGCTCAGTCCCGGCGACGTTTGTGCCCCCAGAAGACCGATCCCCAGGACCAGTCCAGCACATAATTGGGAAATCGAATTCATATGATACCTTGTACCTTAGATGCTTTTAATCGATGAATAGTTAATAAGTTTCATTGAGGGTCTGTTGGCGACCATCCCGGTCGAACGCACATCCACTCCGGAATGGCCGACGGTCGCGGTTCAGGAATTCGAGGACCGTGTCACAATACAACGCCTGAAAAGGGAAGCCGGTCCGCAATCGGTTCAAATTTAAGACACAGCCAAGTTTTTGCGATAGGCAAAGAATACACCGGCAAAAAAACTGCCCGCGACCAACAGAGAAACCACCGTACGCAGGCTGAAGATATAGCCGGTGAACGAGCCGAACAGCTCGATGGAAGCGCCTGGGTCGATGCCGGGTCCCCGATGGCCTAGCCACTCGTTCCCCAGCACGTCACCCAAAACCATCAGGTTGGTCGTAATCTCACTCAGGAAGGCGTTGTTGCCCATCAGGTACCGCCATAGAATCCCCACTAGCAGCGGGACCACAAGGGCTATCAGGAGAGGACGACTCCGCGTGACCGTAGACACGAAGAGCAGGTAGGCGGCAAAGGGGAGCAGCCACAGCAGTTGGAGGACATGAAAGATCATCCAGTCTCCGAGCAGGTCCATGATCGCGACCTGACTCGCAGCATAACCCTCAGCCGCCAAGTACTCGGCCAATCCGCCGGGAAAAGTGAGCTGGGCAAACAGCACCGATCCCACTCCCAGTATAAAAGATATTCCCAGAAAACCCACGGTGCCCGCCACCAGCTTGGCAGCCAGCACCGCCCCATCCCCCACCGGCAGGCTGCGGTAGAAGTAGGTGCTGCCATCGGCCCGCTCCTTGAACACGGCATCCGCCAGGTAAAAAAGGGCCAAAACCAAAAGGGAAAGGTTAATAAATGATACCCCACCCCTGAGCATGTGCGTCCAGCCGAACAGAATCAGGTCCGCCCTTCCGCTGAACCGGAGTATTTCTCCCAGACTGAAAAAGCCCATCTCTTTAGGGGAAATCCACTCTGCATCGTCTTCCTCCTCAGGGAAGGGATCGTCATCGAAATCGTCGCTGTCAGACAGATCGTGATCATGGTGAATGCCGGCATGGATATGACCTGCTAAAAAGGCCTCCGATCCCCTGTGAAGCGCCACGGTCGAAACAACCAGGCCCAGCACATAGATGGCAGCTACCACCGCCATCACCATGCGCCATTCCTGCCATTCCCGAATCAACAGGGCTACGAACTGTCTCATGCTTCACCTCCCATCAACGCCACAAAGACATCGGCCACGGATGGCGCCTCCAGCTCCCCAAGGGGTTCCAGGGCCGAGCGGTCCACGTCGCGGAGCAGGAAAACTTTCCGCCCGAATAGATCGTGCTCGGTGAGGGGACCCAGCTGGCGCACCTGATCGGCCTGCTCCACGCTGGCCGTAAGTTGTACAAACGTCTCCCGGAAATCGTCCATGGAGCTATAAAGCAGGATTTCGCCGTCCCGGATAAAGATGACGTCGCTCAAAATATGCTCCACCTCCTCAACCTGATGGGTGGAGATGAGAATGGACTTCTCCTCGTCATAGTAATCCTCCAGCACTGCGGTGTAGAACCGCTTGCGGAAAAGAATATCCAGGCCGTGGGTCGGCTCATCCAGGATCAACAGGCGGGATTCGGTGGCCAACACCAGGGCCAGGTGGAGCTGGGTCTTCATGCCCTTGGAGAGCTGTTTCACCTTTTTCCCCATCTGGATGCTCGTCGTGGATAGAGCGTCTTCGCACCGCCGGCGATTGAAAAGGGGATGGACCCCTGCCATGTAGGTCAGCACCTGCCGGACCCTCATCCACGGCGGCAGGACCGCCACATCATGGATGACCCCGGTCTGGGCCATAAGCGCCTTGCGTTGGCTTTGGGGGTCCAGTCCCAAGACGCTGATCGTCCCTGCATAGCTGATGCTGCCGGTCAACGCCCGCAGCAGGGTGGTCTTGCCGGCGCCGTTGGGACCTACCAGCCCCACGATGCGTCCAGGGGGGATGTCCAGGCTGACCCCTTTCAGGGCCACGGTCGAGCCATAGGTTTTCGTCACGTCTTGCAGGTGAATAAGCGTTTCCACGGGCCTACTCCTCGAATTTGTCCTTGATCAGGCCAAGGGTCTCTTTGGAAGACAAACCCAGCAACCGGGCGCGGCTGACCAGACCGGGGATCTCCTCCCCCTTAAATGTCTCCAGCTCCCGTATCATAAGTGCGGCTCTAGCCCCCTGCTTTACAAATACGCCGATCCCGCGCCGCTTCTCCAGGATGCCTTCATCCAGGAGCAGCCGGGTAGCGTTGAGCACCGTCTGGGGGTTCAGCCCCTGCTCCACCGATATCTGCCTCACTGAGGGGATGGCCTCCCCTTCAGGAAGATCGCCGGCCAGGATCGCCTCCCGGATCATCCCGGCCACCTGGCGGTAGATGGGGGTCCTGTGGTCAAATGTAAGGGTCGCATGCACTGTTTTATTGATCTGGTGTTCTAGATAAGTATAACACAGTGACAGGGCCTGCTGCAAGCTTTTATTGGGGGTAGAATAACATTGGACCGGAAGCGTCCCGGAGCTAGCTGGAGGCCTGGAGCACCTCGTCTTTGATCTCCTGCAGATAGGCCAGCGCCGCCTCGTGGGTGTTCTCGAGGCGACCTTCCAGGATGGCCTCCTCGATGGCCGTCTTGAGTCGACCCACGGTCGGCCCGGGATCAAGGCCGCAAATTTTCATGATTTCATCCCCGCGCACCGGCGACTGGAAGGCCGCCATCTCATCCCTGACAGTCACGTCCTTCATGAGGGCTTCCACCCGCTCGAAGTTGGCCATATAGCGGGCAATCCTGGCCTCCCGTTTGGTGGTGACATCGGCGCGGCACAGGAGCATGAGGTCATCCACATCCGCCCCCGCCTCCCGCATGACCCGCCGCACAGCGCTGTCGCTGACGCCTTCCTGTGCCAGAGCGATAGGACGCAGGTGCAGTTTGGTGAGGTTCATAAGGTAGTCCCGCAGGTCGTTGGACAGGTGCATGCGCCGGGCCACCTCCCCCAGTATTTTACGGCCTGCCTCTTCGTGGTGGTGGAAGGTCCAGCCCCGTTTCCGGTCAAACCGCTTGGTTCTGGGTTTGGCAATGTCGTGGACCAGGGCGGCAAAACGCAAGGCCGGCTTGGGGCTCAAGGCTGCGGCATTGTCCACCACCTGCAGGGTATGAATGAATACGTCCTTGTGACCTTTACCATCGATGATCTCGACCCCGGACATGACATCCAGCTCGGGGAAGACATGGGCCAGCAGGCCGGTCTCCTTGAGGATGTAAAAGCCGGCGCTCGGCCGATCCGCCGCCAGCAGCTTCATGATCTCCTCGGTGATGCGTTCCCAGCTCACGATGCTCATACGTCCGGCCTGCCGGGTGATGCTGGCCAAACATTCGGGCTCAATATCGAAATGCAGCTGGGCGGCAAACCGGGCGGCCCGGAGCATGCGCAACGGGTCATCACTGAAGGTGGCATCAGGGGCCAGAGGGGTGCGCAAGGTGCCTGCACGCATATCCCGGATACCTTGGAAAGGATCGATGAGATCGCCGAAGGTGTCCGGGAGCACCGATACGGCCAGGGCATTGATGGTAAAGTCGCGGCGGGAGAGGTCGGCCTCAACGCTGCTGGCGGTCACCTTAGGCTTGCGGGAGTCGGGCGCATAAGTCTCGGTGCGGGCCGTGGCCACCTCCACCTGGGTCCCCTTCAAGGGGATATGGGCAGTCCCAAACTTCTCGTAGACCACCACCCGATCGGTGCCGAGTCCGCGTCCCAGGGCCCGTGCAAAGGCAATCCCGTCGCCCTCCACCATCAAATCGATGTCATGGGTATTCCGGTCCAGGATCAGGTCCCGCACATAGCCGCCCACAACATAGGTGCTTATCCCCTGCTTCTGCCCCAGTTGGCCGGCAGCGGCCAGGATAGATTGGTGCTCAAGACGGGAACGTAGGAGGTCGGCGATGTTGCTCACAGCGCGATAAAGCTAACCGGAGATGTGGGCCAAATCCAACCCCGCCGATGACGACTCCGCTAGCAAACGGAGACTTGCCACCACCACTGATTTCGGGTGTACCTTCATGCCCATGCCAGGCAATTGCAGGAGCTAAATATGAAGTCAACCCAGCGCTTCGACATCATTGTCATTGGCGGTGGTATTGGGGGCAGCGCCGCCGCCCTCAGAGCCGCTCAAAACAATCTGACCACTCTATTCCTTATCGGCTCCAAGGCGTCAAAATTACGGAGCCGCTCACAATGGGTCGTCAATATTGACAACATGATCGGGTTTCACGAGGGGATCATCAAGGATCAGGTGCTGGCCAGCCTTCGCCGGGCAAACCATCAAGAGGCCGCTGCGCTCATTGAGGGCCAACACTACCATATCAACAACCGGGCCATCATTAAGAACACGCTGGAGCGGCTCCAGGCAGATTATGCGGATGCGGTAACCATTATTCTCGAAGATTGCAAAACCACTCAGCGCGTCGATGACGGGTTCGTGGCTACCACCGAAAGCGGCAGTTATCAGGCGCCTGCCGTGGTACTGGCCACCGGGATCATGGATGAGCAGCCCCATATACAGGTCCACGACAAGTCCGGCAACATCATCGATTCACCCAGGGCCATCTACCCCTTCGCCAACCGGGAGACGGCTCTCTATTGCATTCGCTGCGAGGGGCACCTCACCCGGGATGATGCCGTGGCCGTCATCGGGCAATCCGGCACCACCGCCGAGGTGGCATTTATGCTTCACGAGCGGTATGGCAACCCCGTCTACATCCTGACCAATGGCGACGAGCCCACCCTCTCTGAGACCACCCATGAGCTGTGTACGGCATACGGCATCGAAATCATCCGCGATTCCATCACCGACTTCGTTAGCGCCGGGGTGGGACAACTATGCGGGGTGACCTTTACCAATCACCCGCCTATCCGCATCAAATTCGCCATGATTGCCATGGGCACGTATCGCGTCTACAATGACCTGGCCCAGCAGGTGATGGCGAACTTGATCGCTGGTGATCTCCCCCCCGAGCAGCGCCAGATCGCTATCAGCCATAAGGGGGAGACCTCAGTCCCTAATTTTTTTGCCATCGGGGATGCCGCCCGGCTCATCGATGAACCCACCATGAAACAGATCTACACCGCTCAGGAATATGCGGTCCGCGCCGTGGATACTATCGATCACCGGCGACGGCGTAAAATGCGCGCTGCCGCCCTGGCCCACGACTAATGCCCCACCTCCTACCAGCCACCCTCACCGCATGTCATGGACCCGGAATGCGGTCTGCGTTGCGGCGTCTTTCCCTTGAGAATATCCTTTATATAGTCTATCTTAGAGGTCGCATGCGAGCCTTGCTTACACTGTTACTCGTGGGTGCGACCGCTCTCACGGCCCAGTTTTCGGATGTGACCGTCCGCTTGGATATCGAGCGGCTCAAACAGAGTGAACAGCAGAACCTGCAGGGGCTGAAGGGGGCTATCCAACAGTTCTATTTAAACTCACCCTGGGAACAGAACATTGACGACCTGGACATGGTCCTCGATATGCAGGTGATGTTTCAATCCACCATCCTCATCAACAACGAGCGCCACTATCAGGCCCAGATTCTCTTTACCAACCGGCTGGATCAGCTGTACCTGGAAAAGGCTGCGAAGTTTCCCTACTCCCCTGGACGGTCCCTGCGCCTTTCCCTCGATTTTGATCCACTGGCATCGCTGCTGGAGTTCTACGCCTACTTCCTCATCGCCGGGGAGCTGGACACCTACGAGGTCATGGCCGGTTCGCCCTACTACAGCAAGGCCATGGACCTGGCCATTTTGGGGCAGAATATCCCTTCAGTCAGCCGGGGTTGGAGCGACCGGATTAAATTGGTGGAACGCCTCACTTCCAACCAGGAATTGCGTCGGGCCAAGGCCTACTTCTATCAGGCCGCCGGGGTCCTTTCAGATGAGGAACCCGACATGGAGGCCCTACAGGGGTATTTAGGCCAGTTCACATCCTCCATCCGGACCATCGTGGAACGCCAGGGTCAGGAACGCCATACCACCCTTTTCCTGACGGGACACGCTGCGGAAATCGCCGATATGCTGGCCCGGGCAAATATGTGGACCGAACTGGCCGCCATGGCGGAATTCAACCCCAACGCGCAACAGATTTATGAGGCTCATCTGAAGCGGTAACGGGGGTGCCGGTAGTAGATCATCCTCTACAGGGCCGGACGCTCCGCCAGCCGCGCTCTGATCTCTCTCGCGGGTAGAAAAACCTCATCGGCGGTGGACCAAATCTCACCCAATCGCAATAGGGTCTTCCGGGCGGTGGCTTCATCCACCAGCAGCTGGATTTTATAGAGCTCATGCAGCGCATCGGGATCGTTGGGGTAGATGGCCAACAGTTGATTGATGGTGGCCAGGGCCGCTTCCCTCTGGTTCATCCTACGGTAGGTGCGAGCGATTTCACTCTGAATTTTCAGCCGCCGGGGATAGTGGGATAGGGCCATAATATAGCCCTGGATCGCAAGACGATATTCCTGGTTGCTCGCCTGGATACGGGCCATGATGAGTTCGACCGGAGGAACATCGGCCAGGAGCTCGTACTCGTCATAGAACAATTCTACCAGGGCGATCTCTTCCACCGAGACGGGTTTATCCTCGCGGCTTAATTTGAACAGGACCTGCACCACCTGTGCGGCCCTGTTCCAGGGATCGGGAAGATGACGGTCCATAGCAGTGAGCAACACCACCGCCGAATCGGCCAGGGAGGTGCGGGCATACTTGTTGAAGTGTCGCAGACGGATCACAATACTGGCCACCGGTCCATACCGCCGGCGCTCCAGTGGCATGGCCTTCCGGGCGATCTGCATGGCCTCATTGATCCGGCCCAGGGACTCATAGATTCGCTCCTGTGCATGCAGAACCTCCAGCTGGATTTCTAGCGACTGGGCCGCAGCGCTGGCTTTCCCGGCCCGATCCAGCGCCGCTTCGTACTGCCCCTGTTGAAAGAGCAGATCGGCCTTCCGGCTAAGGACCCGGGCCTGGTTGTATCCCAGAAGCGAGGCCCGCTCGTATACCTTCGCCGCTGCTCCCGTCTGACCCAGCAGCTGGTACACCGCCCCCATTTCGATCAGGACGTCCGTGTCTCGCGGGTTGCTCTTGGCATAAGTATGGAGGTTTTCCAGGGCCGGGGTGAACTGCCCCAGGGCGGTGTGTGCGGCGGCAATATCCATCAATACCAGATCGTCGTCCCGGTTCAACGCCCTGATGATGCGGTACTCCTCGAGCGCATCGTCATACCTGGCCCTACGGGAATAAAAGCGGGCCAACCGGCGGTGGGCAATGACGTCCTCCGGGATAAGGGTCACATCCAATTGGAGGGCCGCTTGCGCTTTCTCCGGCATACCCTGCGAAAGATAATACACCTCCTTGATGGTCCCCTGGAGACGCTCCGGCACCTTGTACAGGTATTGCATGGCAATGTCGATGATCTCGCCGGTCTCCCGTCCCATGATGGAATTCCCCAGGTAGAGGTTGAGCTGGGCCTGGGCAAAGGTGGGGTCCTCCTCTACAGCGGCGGCGAAGCGCTGGATGGCGCCGGGCCAGTCATCGTGGAAATAGAACCGGTCAAGACCCCCCACGAAATTGGCAAGGGCCTGAGGATTCCCGGATGACAGAGCCGAAACCGGCAGGTCCTCCGCTTCCGCGATCTGCGATGCGGACAACTCAACATCACGTTTGATATCAACGGCAATCCGGTCAACCACACTGCCGAGGTCTTCGCCCGTGTAGTCATGCGAAGTAACCAGCCGTCCGCTCCGGGTGAGGTATAGCCGGGTCTCTACGGTGTAAGGGAGCGCTGACCGAAGGCTGCCCTCGAGAAAGTAGGTCAGATGGAAGCGCCGGGCCATTTCCCGCATAAGGGCCAGGGGCGCGTCGCCATCCTCAACGCCGGCCTCGATGAGAGCCCGGCTCATTTGATAGGGGTTACGATTGTCAAAGAAGTAATCTTGGACCATATCCAGGAATATACCGTAAGGCAACCAGTGGCCTACCCAGTCCACCTCAGGGTTCCCGGTCTGATTGTTGAAAAAGAACAGACCTATGCGCTTGCGGAAGGTAGATTTTGGTATGGCCCGTTCAATGATCGTCCCGGTCTCGTCCTCCGCGGTTATCACCAGCGTCGTAGCTCCCAGGTCTTTACCGCTGAAAAAGATGATCATCAAGCCAATAGTGAGCAGCACATTGACCGGAATCACCACCTTATCCACCAGGGTCCACCGGTCTTTGCCCGGCTTGCCGTGGGTATAGGCGAGCACCATAACCGAGGGAAGCATGGCCCCAATGGCCAACAGAATCAGATCAATCAGGTAGGGTGACAGGCCATAGTGGTCGGTGAGGAATCCGAGGAACTCCAGGGCCACCCAGGAGCCTCCCAGGTAAAACCCCACCAGCTGAAGGACATGGCGCGCCTTCAGTTCCTGCCAGAAGTTGATCTGTGGTCCCTGCCCCATGGCACTGAATCTAGCCAGGGGATGGGGAATAAGCAAAAGACTGGTCGGCTCGCGGCGCAGGGCCGGGTACGTCACCCCATTCAGGATACTCCCGGTGCCGGCAGCCTAGTCCTCCACCATCAGCGCCATGAACTGGTGAACCCCCGCCAGGGTCTCGCAG
>JADFNF010000221.1 GCA_022563485.1 Fidelibacterota bacterium
TTAACCCGGTATGAGATGGCTATCGGTTACCAGGCCGGCCCGACGGTGGCCATGACCGTCTACCTGGGCCCCTTGTCGTACTTTATCATCAAAGACCTTGAGGTGGACCTGGAACGGATCATGAATTTCGGCTTCGCCCTGATCCGCCCCATCAGCAAGTTTGTGCTCTATTCCCTGGTCTTTCTCCATAAGTATATCCCCAATTACGGCGTGGTACTGATCCTGTTTGCCCTGGCGGTCCGTATCGTGACCAACCCCCTCACTAAAAAGAGCTCCTATTCCACCCAGAAGATGCAAATGGTCCAGCCTCAGGTGAAGGAGCTCCAGGCAAAGTATAAGGGGAATCCCCAGAAGCTCAACAAGGAAATGATGGCCCTATGGAAGGCCGAGGGGGTTAACCCCTTGGGTGGCTGCCTGCCCATTTTGATCCAGATGCCTCTCTTATGGGCCCTGTTCGTCATCTTTCGCACCACCATTGAGCTGCGCGGGGCCCCCTTTGCCCTCTGGATCACCGACCTGTCGGCCCCGGACGTGATCTTCACTCTGCCCTTCAGCATATGGCTCTACGGGGACGGAGTTACGGTGCTGGCCCTCATCATGGGGGTTACCATGTTCGTCCAGCAGAAGCTGAGCGGGGCGGCGTCCAATCCCCAACAGAAACCGATGATGTACATGATGACGGGCATGTTCTTTCTGATCTTCAATCAGTTCCCAAGCGGGCTGAACCTCTACTATGCGTTCTCCAATATCCTGGGCATTGTCCAGCAACGGCGCATCCACAAGAGTTTGATGCTGTCGCAGCCTTCCCCGGCCCCGAAAAAAGGACATAAAAAGGCCAAACTGGCCACTTAAATCTCATGGCGCGCAGATTTTACCCCACACGCCCTGGCCATGTCACCTATAGACCAGCCTAGCACTCCGGCCCTTTCCTCCACAGCGGCGCATCCTGGATCGGTAGGTTACCGCAGCGATACGATCGTGGCATTGGCTACTCCGCCGGGGCGGGGTGGCGTGGCCGTGGTGCGCCTCAGTGGACCCCAGGCGCTGGCGCTCTCTGAACAGCTGTGTACCGCGCCCCTGGCCGACCAGCCGCGACACAGTTTCCTCACCGAGCTGCACTCGCCGGACCAGCACCTGCTCCTGGACCGGGCCCTGGTGACCTATTTTAAGGCCCCGGCTTCCTTCACCGGCGAAGACCTTGTGGAATTCTCCACCCACGGCGGCCATGTCACGCCCCAACGAATCATCCAGGCTCTCACGACCCTTGACGCCCGGCCGGCCGAGCCCGGCGAGTTCAGTCTGCGGGCCTTTTTGAATGGAAAATTTGACCTGGCCGAGGCCGAGGCCATGAACCAGCTGGTCTCGAGCCTCAGCCTGAGAGGCCAGGTGACCGCTACCGAAAATCTCACGGGACGCCTCTCTCGGGACATCCAGCAGGTACGGGAGACCCTCATACATCTTTTGACCGTCCTGGAGCACGAGCTGGACTTTTCCGACGAGGACATCGACCCCCTGTCCCACCTGGAGATCAAACGCACGCTCACCGAGGCCCTCGATCAACTGGATCGACTGCGGGTCACGGCCCCCTACGGACGAATCATCAAAGAGGGCGTGCGCATCGTGCTCATCGGCCCCCCCAATGCCGGCAAATCCAGCCTGTTCAACGCCCTCATTGGCCACGAACAGGCTATTGTGACCCATATACCGGGCACTACCCGCGACAGCCTGGAGGCCTGGATTGATATGGACGGCTTCCCCGTCTGCCTGGTGGACACGGCGGGACTGCGGGAAAGTGATGATCCCATCGAGCAGATCGGCGTGCAGCGCACCAGAGAGCAGGCCACCAGGGCCGATATTATCCTGGCCCTGGATCCGGCCCAACCCCGGTCATTGGAATTAGAGCCTGATATAAGTATAAATAATACAATTATATATGTTTTATCCAAGGCAGATGAACGCCCGTCCTTTGAGGTTCCCGATGGGACCATCCCCACATCGGTGGTAAGCGAAGCTGGGCTGGACCAGCTGCTGGATCACCTGGTTCACGCTCTACGAGGGTTCGTGCCGGCCGCTGACAGCGCCATCGTGAGCTCCAACCGGCAGCTCAGCGCCCTGATGCAGGCCAGGGACCGGCTGGAGGCCGTGCAGGCCCAGCTGGACCAGGGACAGGCCATGGATATTATCAGTGGTGAGATTCGCCTGGCAGTGAACAGCCTGGCCGAAATTATCGGCGAGACGACCAGCGATGAGGTGATCCAGAATATTTTCAGCGAGTTTTGCGTCGGGAAGTAGAAGACGCAGGGGCGACAGAGACTGACGAGATCGCCACGCCCCGCCAAAGCGGGACTTGCGATGACAGACCACTCACTTCCTCCGCTTAGCGGTGCCCCCTCTCTCGGGAGCGAGGGGGAAAGAGATACTATCGACATTGGGCAGGGACCAAGAAATGAGGAGACAAAGAAGGGTAGTATTAGGGACTACATTCGATGATTGAAGGCAGTAAGGAAATCCAAGATCGGGAGCATCGCATGACCATAAGCCGCCCAACCGGTGGGGCCTGGGACGTGGTCATCGCCGGCGGCGGACACGCTGGCATCGAGGCCGCCCTGGCGGCGGCCAGGATGGGCTGCAGCACTCTGTTGGTTACCCTTGATCCGGCCGCTATCGGAAGGATGTCGTGCAATCCGGCCATAGGTGGATTAGCCAAAGGACATCTGGCCCGGGAGATCGACGCCTTGGGGGGCGAGATGGGGCTGGCTGCCGACCTGACCGGTCTCCAGTACAAGACCCTGAACACCCGTAAGGGCCGTGCAGTCTGGAGTCCGCGAGCCCAGATCGATAAGCGGGCCTATGCCTGTCGCATGCTGGATGTGGTGAGCCGGCAGCGAAACCTGA
>JADFNF010000222.1 GCA_022563485.1 Fidelibacterota bacterium
GCATCCCAACGTCATGCAGGAAGAACCGGGGAACTGCCCGATTTGCGGTATGGATTTGGTGCCGTTGGGCCGGCCGATCAGTGCTACCGTTCCCGTGGCCCAGGGGGGTGGCGAGCGTAAAATCATCTATTGGCGGGCACCCATGGATCCCACCTATATCTCTCCCCAACCGGGTAAATCACCCATGGGGATGGACCTGGTGCCGGTCTACGAAGGGGAGGAAGCCTTCGGCGCCACAGTGCGGATCAATCCCGTGATGCAGCAAAATATGGGCGTTAGGCTGGCGCCGGTGACTAGAAGGGATCTTTTCCAGACGATCCGGACTATCGGGCGGATCGATTACAACGAGGCCCGGGTGGCTCATATCCACACCAAGTTCTCCGGCTGGATCGAGAAGACCTTCGTGAACACCACCGGCCAGCGGGTAGAAAAGGCCCAGTCCATGCTCGAAATCTACAGTCCCCAGCTGGTCTCGGCCCAGGAGGAATATCTCGACGCCTACACCAGTCTGCGCAACTTGGGCTCGGAAGGTTCGGCCGTGGTAAGGGCCAACCAGGAGCGTATCCTGGCTTCCGCCCGCCGCCGCCTGGAATATTTCGATATCACCACTGCCAAGATCAAGCGGCTGGAGACCAGTGGGCAAGTGACCAAGACTATTATGCTCAAGTCTCCCTTCGAAGGGATCGTTACCCGTAAACACGCCCTGGACGGGATGGAGGTGAAATCGGGGATGAACCTGTATACTATCGCCGACCTGTCCGTGATCTGGGTGTTCGCGGATATTTACGAGTATGAGGTCCCCTGGGTGGCCGTCGGTCAGAAGGCGGTGATGACTCTGTCTTACGATCCGGGCAAGACTTACGTGGGCGAAGTGCAATATATCTACCCCTACTTAGAAGAGAAGACCCGGACCATCAAGGTGCGGCTGGTCTTCGATAATCCCCATCGGGATCTTAAGCCGGGGATGTACGCCAACGTCGAAATCGCCACTGCCCCCGTGAAAAACGTCATTGCCGTACCGCTGGAGGCGGTCCTGTTCTCCGGGGCCCGCAACCTGGTGATCATCTCCCTGGGTGCAGGCCGCTTTGCCCCCCGGGATGTGACCATCGGGATTGAAGGGGGCAACGGTTACTATCAGATTATTGATGGATTGGCCGAAGGCGAGGTAGTGGTCACCTCCGGACAATTCCTGATCGATTCGGAGAGCAGGTTGCAGGAAAGCATCGCCAAAATGCTCCAGTTAAAGTCCGGTGAAGCGGCCCCGGAGATGGATATGCCGGCCAGAGATAAACCTGATCATTCGGTACCGGATCAGGAGGATAGCGCTTCCACAGACGAACACCAGCACGAAATACAGTGAGGCTCCATGATAATCGAACCGATCAGTTTCGGGACGATCACCGATGGAAAGCTGACTTACTACACCTGCCCCATGGAATCACACTCGTTTGTCAGGATGAGCGGGCCGGGGAGTTGTCCCGAATGCGGCATGACCACTGTTAAAAAGTCGGAAGGCTTTGATTCCGGGAAAGACAACTATACCTGCCCCATGCCGGAGCATACCCATGTGGTTACGGAAGCACCGGGAGATTGCCCGGTCTGCAAAATGGACCTGGTCCCGATTAAAAGCTTATGATCAGGGAAATATATGATACCTGGGGATCCGGCTTGAATCTCCAAGAGGAAATCAGATGATTGAAAAGATTATAGAATGGTCCATCAACAACCGCTTCATGGTAATTCTGGCGACAATTTTCACCATCCTGGGCGGCTTCTACGCCATGTACACTACGCCGTTGGATGCCATCCCCGATCTGAGCGATGTCCAGGTAATAATCATGACCGAGTATCCCGGCCAGGCGCCCCAGGTGGTGGAGGACCAGGTCACCTATCCCCTCACCACCGCCATGCTATCGGTGCCTTTTGCCAAGGTGGTGCGGGGCTATTCGTTTTTCGGCCTCTCCTTCGTATACATCATATTCGAGGACGACACCGACCTTTATTGGGCCCGCAGCCGGGTGCTGGAATACCTGAGCTTCATTTCGGGGCGGCTCCCGCGGGAGGTCTCGCCCCAGCTGGGGCCGGACGCCACCGGGGTGGGATGGGTCTACGAGTATACCGTCGAGAGTGACCGGCACGACCTGCAGCAGCTGCGTTCCATTCAGGACTGGTACCTGCGGTATCAACTGATGGGCGTCCCCGGAGTCTCCGAGGTTGCCTCTATCGGGGGATTCGTCAAGCAGTACCAGGTGGAGGTGGACCCCAACAAGTTGCTGGCCTACAATATCCCGTTGAACAAGGTGAAGATAGCCATCCAGCGCAGCAATAACGACGTGGGCGGGCGGATGATCGAGATGGCCGAGACGGAGTTCATGGTCCGGGGCCTGGGCTATATCAAATCGATCGATGACTTGAAAAAAGTACCATTGGGAATCGACGATAACGGCACCCCGATTTTATTGGGGAGTGTGGCTCACATACACCTGGGACCGGAGCTGCGTCGCGGGATTGCCGAGCGGGACGGCCTCGGGGAAGTCGTGGGCGGCATCATCATCATGCGCCACGGTGAGAACGCCCTGGAGGTGATCCGCAATGTCCGGCAAAAGCTTGAGGACCTGAAAACCGGACTACCCGAGGGGGTCACCATTCTGCCGGTCTATGACCGTTCCCTGCTCATCGAGCGGGCCATCGACAACCTGAAGGAAAAGCTGCTGGAAGAAAGCATCGTGGTGGCGTTGGTAATTATCATTTTCCTGCTGCATTTCCGTAGCGCGCTGGTGGCCATCTTCACCCTGCCCGTCGGTATCCTGATCTCCTTCATGGTCATGCACTACC
>JADFNF010000223.1 GCA_022563485.1 Fidelibacterota bacterium
CGGCCGAGGCGGTGAGGGCGGTCATCGCCAAGGCTAAGCCGAACTTTCCACGCGGCACGGTGATCAAGATCACATCGGACCAGTCGAAACAGATTGCCAATATGGTGAGCAACCTAGAGAACAGCATCATCTCGGGACTCATATTGGTGGTGTTGGTCCTCCTTTTCTTCATGGGGGTGCGTAACGCGTCGTTCGTGGGGCTGGCGATTCCACTCTCCATGTTGTTATCCTTCAGTATCATCCAGTTGATGGGGTTCACCATGAATATGGTGGTTCTGTTCAGCCTCATCCTGGCTCTGGGCATGCTGGTGGACAACGCTATTGTGGTCGTGGAGAATATTTATCGTTTTCGAGAGTTAGGCGTTGGCAAAGTTGAGGCGGCCAAGTTGGCCACCGGTGAAGTGGCCATGCCGATCATCGCCTCGACCGCTACCACTCTGGCGGCGTTTCTTCCCTTGGCGTTCTGGCCCGGCATCATGGGGGAGTTTATGAAATTTCTGCCCATCACCCTGATCATCACCCTGAGTTCGTCCCTCTTCGTGGGGTTGGTGATTATTCCGGCCATCTGCTCGGTGTGGTTGGAACCGGAAGGGAAACGGGCGACCGCCCTGACGCGCCCGATGAAGCTGCTCCTGGTGGGTAGCTTCGGCCTGATACTGCTGTTGGGGCTGGTATCCAACTGGTTCACTACCCTCCTGCTGATCCTCACTGCGGCATTTCTATATCTGCTCAATCGATTCCTGTTTCACCCGGTGGGGGGATGGTTTATGGCTCGCGGTCTTCCCGCTATCCTGAATTTTTACGAGCGGAAATTGCGGTGGTCGCTGGCTCATCGTTTCCGCCTGATGGGGGGCACATTTCTGACCTTTGTGCTGGTCTTTATCATCTTCGGCCGGTTCAATGCCGGGGTGGAATTTTTCCCCGAGGATGTGCCGCCCTCGGACGCCTACATCCAGGTGGAAGCCCCTCTGGGGACCAATGTGGATCAGACGGATCGCCTCGTGCGACGGATCGAAGCCGAGTTGGTCGGTTTACCGGGCCATGAAGACTATCGGTCCGTCGTAAGTACGGTGGGGTCCAGTGCATCCGGCGGTTTTTCTGGTGGCCGGGGCGGGACGCACCTGGCCACGGTGTCGGTTCACTTCGCCGATTTTAAAGATCGCTCATTCAACGCCTTTGGGACTATAGATCACATCAAGGCCATGCTCGATCAACGCCTGGCAGGGGGCATATTTTCCGTGGAAAATCCGCAGATGGGGCCACCGACGGGGCGGCCCATAAACCTCGAAATATCCGGTGATAAACCGGAGGTGTTGAAACGGCTGGGGGACGAAGTGGTGGCGCGGTTGGAGCGCTCTTCCATCTTCAGCAAACTGGATGGCCTGGAGAACGATATGGCTGACGCCCGGCCCGAACTTGAGATCGTGGTGGACCGGGAACGGGCTGCGCTTTACGGGCTCAATACGGGAGATGTGGGCGCCACCGTGCGCAGCGCGATCAACGGTAGCGAGGCCTCCAAGTATCGAGACGGCAAGGACGAGTATGATATTGTGGTGCGCCTGGCCAAGATTTACCGGGATGACCTGAATACCCTGGGTGACCTTACGGTCGTCAATGAGCAGGGGCAGCAGATCCCCCTGTCCTCCATCGCCAGTTGGGAGGTTGGACTGGGCTCCGGCGACATCAACCGCAAGAACCTGGAGCGGGTGGTGACGGTCTCCTCCAACGTGCGCCCCGGCTACAACGGCAACGCCGTACTCCGGGAGGTGCAGGCGGAACTGGCCGAATTCAGGGAGACCCTGCCATCGGGCTACCAACTGCGCTACACCGGGCAACAAGAGGAGCAGCGGGAGTCCCAGGCGTTTCTCAGTGGCGCGTTCCTGATGGCGCTGATGCTCATTGCCCTGATCCTCATAGCTCAATTCAATTCGGTGTTCAGGCCCCTGATCATTCTCAGCTCCGTGATCCTGTCTATCGTGGGTGTACTGATCGGTCTTATGGTGTTCCGCATGCCGTTCGGCATTGTCATGACCGGCGTGGGAGTCATCAGTCTGGCCGGTGTGGTGGTAAACAACGCCATTGTCCTGATTCATTACGTCGACACTCTGCGAAAACGGGAAGGCATGAATTCCCTGGAATCGTTGGTGAT
The DNA here is from genome assembly GCA_022563485.1 of Fidelibacterota bacterium. Classification (GTDB taxonomy): domain Bacteria; phylum Fidelibacterota; class Marinisomatia; order SCGC-AAA003-L08; family TS1B11; genus JADFNF01. Next base: position 2,150 of record JADFNF010000223.1, read on the forward strand.
CGGCGGCAGGACCCGGTTCAGGCCCGTCATTCTCACGGCCATCACCACGGTCCTGGGGATGATGCCGCTGGCTGTAGGGCTCAATTTTGATTTCCAAGGCCTCTACACGAAGTTGGAGCCGGAACTGTACTTGGGCGGTGAGCAGGCGGCCATGTGGGGCCCCATGGCCCTGGCGGTAATAACCGGGCTTACCTTTGCTACTTTCCTTACCCTCATACTGGTGCCGGTAATGATCTCCCTGCTGGACGACCTGGAAGCTTTTATCCGGCGCAATTTTACCCGTAGCCAGTCAGCTTCTGAACCGATTGATGCCGAGCCGGTGGCGGAGGCGCTGGCACACGCTCAAAATTGACGGATGGAAAGGTTCACTCGGGCTGCATTCCTTAAAAGGGGGTCGCTGGTTGCAATTGCAATTTCCGTTCAGGGTTGCAGTCAGCTTGCTTCAGAAGATCACACCAGTGAATGTTTGACGAGGGAAGACATTCTAGGGCCGTTTTACCGTCCCAATGCTCCTCTTCGAACCGACATGCGCATGGCGGAGGATGGAGGGGCGCCTCTGGTAGTGGCGGGGACCATATACGCTAATAACTGCGTCACCCCCCTGCCCGGTGCCAGCATTGATGTGTGGCAAGCCGACGGTGATGGGAACTACGATAATG
>JADFNF010000224.1 GCA_022563485.1 Fidelibacterota bacterium
CGGCTTGAAAAATTTCACGATATTGACTTCCACCCGAAGCATGGTAATGCCGACCAGGGATAAAAGGACCACCATGATCCCCGTGCCCAGGACCAGCCGGGGCCTGCGGAGGATCACCTGCCCCATATGGTGAATGCCGCGTTCGAAGCGCCCGGCGCGGGTCAGGGCCTTGGCCGATGGATCCCATTTTGTCAGGGCCATGACGCTGGGCAGCAGGGTCACGGAGAGGTACCAGGCCCAGGCGATGCCAAAACTGACTGCCAGGCCATAGCCCATCATGGAGCTGATCGGCGCTGTGACCAGGGTGATAAACCCAGCCATAGTCGTGATCGAGGTGAGAAAGACCGGCAACATCAGCACATCCATGGTGGCTGTTACCGATGCCTTCACATCGCTGCGGTTGCGCATCTCCCGGAAGAAACGGGTCATGATGTGCACCCCATCGGCGGTGGCGATGGTCAGAAGGATAATGGGCATATTGGAATTGAGTATGGTAAAATTGAAGCGCTCAGACTGGGTCAGGTGGTAAACCCAACCGAAGAAGCCCATCATAGCGATCACGGGAAGAATAATGATTCCCAGAACCATGAGCAGGCCGGGTATGCTGCGCAAGCTGGCCAGCAGGACCACCACCAGCAGGACCAGGCCGATGCGCATGAGACCGATGACGTCGGCGCGGACAAACTTTGCGATGAGGCCCCGGATATACGGTAATCCCCCGATGTGGTGGTCGTAGCCGTAAGCCCAGGCCTCCTGGACTTGCCCAATGGCCGTCACCAGCTTCTCATCGGATGTACCGGGCAGGGCCAGTATCATGACGTTGGCAAAATCGCCGGTGCGGGCCACCATCATCCTGGCCACCACCGGGTTGCGGTCCAGGTAAGCTTTGATGCCGGCAATTTCCCCGGTCGTCAGATCCCTGGCCGGCATGAGGTCATCGACCTCCAGAAAGCCGTCGACGTTTTCTATCTTGCTCATGGAAGCGATGCTGCGCACTTGGTCCACGATAGCCAGGTCCTCATAGGCGCGGGTGAGGTCCCAGATCAGGGCCATGGATTCTGGCGTGAAGATCGATTGTCCTTCCCTGCCGATACTGACATACACCCCTTCGGTGGCCCCAAACTGCTTTTCGATGTCATTCCAGACTATCCGGGAGGGAATATTCTCTGGAAGCATTTTCATCATGTCATCTTCGATGTGAATAAAACGAATTCCGGACGCCAGTACGAGGGTAAGTACTATTGCCAGGGTAATGGATTGCCACGGGCGATGAACGGTCCAATGGATGAGGCGCTCTTTCAACGGTCGCTCCTTTATCTATACTTCGGTTCTGATGGGTTCGACGTGTTCAAGTCGGTGACGCACCCCGCCCAGGATGAACCGGATGACATGGTCCCGATAGCCCGGGTCCTGTGGCGACAGGCCGTAAACCACCAGGACATTGACAAAGGCCGGTTGGGTAAGAAAGGTCGAAACAATGGTCGTCATAATGCTGACTGTGGTCCAAACCACTTCGCGCTGCGGCAGGGGCCCCCGGCCGATAAAGTCAACAATTTTAGGCTCCCACAGGCCGACAATATCACGTGCCCTTAATTTGAGTAATTTGCCAATACGAGGACTACTTGTCGCCAAGTCCCGGGCCACAAACGAGCGTATCCTGCCCCGGTGCCGGGTAAAAAGTTCGGCGTACAGATTGTAGACTTCGACCAGGGCCGCTTCTAAAGTAGGCGCCTGTGAAATATAGGTGGATAACTGTCGAAAAAGGGGCTTGGTGACCGTATCCAAAACCTGCTCGAAGAGTGTTTGCTTATTCTCGAAATGGTAATAGAGCATGAACTTGTTGACGTTCGCCTCAGTGGCGATCTCCCGCATGTTGGCGCCATCAAAACCCTTGGCGGCAAAGACCTTTTCCGCCGAGTCGAGGATGCGCTGCCGGTTCTCGGCAGTCTTTTCCTTGGTGCTGTTCTTGGGACGGGGAGACATGGATATCATTAACCCTAGTTTAATTTACTGTACGGATGGTCAATAAAGCAATAAAATAAAGGAGCCCCCTCGGTAATTGTGGGTATTAGATGCAGTGGGGCAGCCCCATAAGTTGGGACTGAATGAACCAGCCTGGAGGCGGATAGCTGGCTTCGGTCTAACCGGGGGCCGCCCCTGACACCTATCGTAGTATGGGGAAGTTAATCTAAGATAATGAGGGCGAACGTCAGGTGCACCAGCGGGTGCTACCCGAACAGTTCCTGCAGCGACTGGACTTGAAAGTTGCCCGTTTGGACCCGGCGGATGGCTCGGATCATGGCCCGGGCAGCGCTCAAGGTGGTGATCACTGGGACTCCGTATCGAATACCGCTCTCCCCGATGGCGGACTCATCCGTCCGGGCCTGGGCTCCCAGTGGCGTGTTGATCACCAGTTGCACCGCCCCCTTGGCGATGGCATCGGCGACATTGGGCCGCCCTTCACCCACCTTGTTGATGGTGTCGGCGGCGATTCCGTTCTGATGGAGAAAGTGGCAGGTCCCTTTGGTGGCCAGCAGCGTGAAGCCGAGTTCCAAGTAATCCCGGGCAATGGAGACGGCGTTCAATTTGTCATTGTCGTTCACGGAAATGAACACCACCCCGCTCGTGGGCAGATTGGTACCGGCACCCATTTCGGCCTTGGCATAGGCGCCGCCGAGTCCCACGTCCAGGCCCATGACCTCGCCGGTAGATTTCATCTCCGGTGACAGATAGACCCCATCGGTGGGAAATTTGTTGAAGGGGAACACTGGTTTTTTCACTGCCACTA
>JADFNF010000225.1 GCA_022563485.1 Fidelibacterota bacterium
AATACTCTTATTGACGTATTTACCGGCCTTACGATACCGTCCCAACCGGTACCAGATCCAGCCGTAGGTATCCAGGAAGGCTGCATTATCGGGCCGAAGTTTCAGTGACCGGCGGGACAGTTTGCGGGCATATTTCAGCTGCTTCTTGGTGAGCTGTTCCCGCCCGGCAATGCTATAGGCGTAATTATTCATCACGGTAGCATCTTTTTCATCAGCTTGCAAGAGCTCCTCAAAAAGGGAGTCTGATCGGCCAAACTTTTCCAGGCTGGACCAGGTGGAAGCCAGCAGGAATTTAATACGCCTCGCGTCCGGCGCTTGAGTCAGGGCCGTGATCAGACTTTGTTCGGCCTCGGTGTAGCGCTCGGCGCCGAAGTAAAGGTTTCCCAGGAGATAGTTTACATTGGTAGCCGTTTGAAACCGAAGGGCGGCCTTTTCAAGTATCGCAATGGCCCCCGATTCATCATCCAGATTGACCCGGCCGATGGCCAGTCCGGTATAACCACCAGTACTGTCAGGGTAGACCTCGATCATGAGATGGGAGACTTTGGCTAGTTGGACATAGTCGGTCATCTCGGAGGCCAAACGCCCGGCCATGCTGAGGATTTCCCATTGCCGATGCCCCTCTTCGATCAGCCCGTCAAGGAGCTCTTTCGCTTTGAGCGGCTCTTGCTGCTGCCAGTATAACCAGGCGAGTTGCATCCGGTTTGAGAGCGATGCAGCGCCAGCCTGATTGAGGCGCTCATAGACCGTAGCGGCCTCATCATAATGTCGGGTCTGCATGCTGATCTCGGCGTAGGCACGGGCCACCTGGGGATCATCGGGCTCTCGCCGGTAAAGCTGTTGGTAGACCTGAAAAGCCCGGTCTAAATCGTTGATCGTAAGTGCCATTTCGCCGGCCCGGGACAGCACCTGATGCTGCATCGGGTCGCGGTCGTAGATGGCCAGATAGGTATCAATGACCTGGGAAAATTCCTTCTGCCGATACAGGATACCGGCTTTCCGGAATAGGGGATCGATATCCGTGGGGTCCAGTTTGGCCCAATCATCCAAATGCTCGATGGCTTCGGCGAAATTGTGTTGGGCGGCGGCAGCCTGAAAGAGGAACTTGTGCACCAGGGGATCATCCGGCTGCAGGTGCAGGGCCCGCTCCCCTGCCCTGCGGGCCTTGGCTGGCCGGTTATCCTGCATGAGAGCCTCGGCCAGGCTCAGATAGATGGTCGCCGAAGTGGAGTCATAGAGCAGCGCCCGCTCATAGGCTCCCGCGGCTTGGGCATACTCTTCCTGCATCATATACAGATCACCATCCAGATAGTTAGATAGGGCCCGGCTGTCGTAACGCTGGCCCTTATTGGTCGGCGCCTCCTGCCCAGACAGGGGGACCAGGACCGACAGCGCTAGCAATACAATGGGGAGACAGCGATGCGTCGATGGGATCTTCATGTGAAGAAATTTAGAGGCATCCCCTTCGCGAAACAACATCTGAATCTTGATGTCCCAGTCATAGATGTCTGGGTGACGCAGGATTCTGGACTGCAGACGGGACCTGGCCGGAGCAGGTAAAACATCGGTAGATTAGCCCAGCCGTTCACCAGTGAGGAACGAGGATAGTTCAGATCGGGTCATTAGATGAGGTTGTCATTTGCCCTGCCCCCCGCTGGAATACTCCTGTAGCTCAGCCCCTTCGGCCACAATTTCATCATGGATATGGCACTTCTCCAGGCTGGCCCCTGGCAGGACGATGCAGTCCTCCAGGGTACTGTCCAACACCCGGCAGTTTTCCATGATACTGCTGGAGCGCACCGTCGACCGCTCCACGGTGGCTTCGGGATGGATGAACGGTCCATCCCGGCTTTGCAACAGGCGGTGGTTGGTGGTCAGAAGGGTCTCGGTGGTGCCGCAATCCAGCCAGCCGTCCACCCGGTGAGTATGGAAAACTTCGCCGCTGTGCACCATGAGACTAAGGGCATCGGTGAGTTGATATTCCTCCTTGGTCCTGGTCCGGCTGTCGATAAGGGTTTCGAGGGCCTCCTTAAGCTTCCTCTGATACTCGATACGGTAAATGCCGGCCAATGCCAGATTCGATACCGGCTCACTGGGCTTTTCAACCATGTTGACCACCACCCCCTCGGTCGCCTCCACAATGCCGAACCGTTGAGGGTCATCCACCCCTACCACGCCAACACTGTTGCCGCCGCCACTGATGAAGGCGCCGAAATCCAGCTCGAAGATCGTATCGCCCAGGACGATCAGCACCGGGTCGTCCCCCCCGTCCAGGGCCAGCAGCACCGCATGTCCCAGCCCCTGCTGCTGCTGTTGCTCAATGAAGGTGACCTCCAAGTGGCTGTACCGCGCCATATGGTCCCTGACCTGGTCGCCCAGGTAGCCCACCACCAGCGACACCTCCGTGACCCCACCCTCGACGAGGGGTTCGATAATATGGTCCAGAATGGGTTGTCCGCCAACGGGTAGCAGGGCTTTTTGCCTCACTTCAGTATGGGGCAGCAGGCGGGTCCCCTTACCGGCAATGGGGATGATGGCTTTCAGGAACGGCCACCATCTTCCGGGGACGTTTTAAAGGCGGCATCAGCTTGTAAGCACCTATTTTTCAACAAGTTTTCCCTTATATCGATTCATCTGGACCTTCAATTTCTCCAGGGCCAGGACGACGGCGCGGTCCATCTTCGCGTCGGAATCGATGGCGGTAAATTGATGCCGTTTG
>JADFNF010000226.1 GCA_022563485.1 Fidelibacterota bacterium
AACAGGTTGGCCCGGATCGGCCATTTTGGTCGCGCCCAGGGCGTGGAACTTGCCCATGATCGCCCCGGTGTTGTCATGGGTCATCACGTGGGCAGGCCGGATAGTCACAAAGTCGCCGCTGTGGACCTCCCGCCCTTCGGGGAGATCGATGGCGTAGCGTTGAATAATCTTCTCAATCAGGTTCTGGGGCATTGATGTTGGATGTTAGATGTTGGATGTTGGATAAGGAGGCTTCGGCTATTTATCACTGATGTGCTCTTTCTGGACCGCTTGGATAAAAGTGTGAAGTTTCCGTCCAAGTGTATCAAGCCTGTCGTGCAAGTCAGTGTAGAGCACTTCATCCTTCAGCGAACTTGTTTCAAACAGCGTCTCGAGATGGTCCGTGGTCTCCATGTTAGAAGCCAGAGCGAAATGGAGGAACCGAAGGAAATCCTGTTTGTAGTGCCTGCGGCCATAGCCCTCTACGATGTTTGATTTCACGGACTTGCTGGATCGCCGAATCTGGGAGCCAACTTCGTACATCTCATGTTTAGGCAATTCTTCAAAAGTCATTTTATGGATGTCAACAACCAACTCTCTAGCCAACCGCCAAATATCGAGATTTTTATAACTCACCGCTTTAGTATTCCCCGGTAGATACCTATCGCTATAGCCGGGTCCTAAGCAAACTTACATCCAATATCCAACATCCAGTATCCCGCTTCAGCCGTCTGCCTTTCCCATCGTCGAGCGCACACCCGCCACCAGCTCCTGGGCGATTTCGGCGGTGGGCCCTTCGGCAATGATACGGATGATGGGCTCGGTATTGGACGGTCGCACATGGACCCACCGGTCCTCCCACTGGAGCTTCAGGCCATCGACGGTATTCACCTCAGCATCGGGGTAGCGCCGCCCGAGGCCCTCAATCATCTCCTGGGGGTCGTAGCCCTCAACCGAAATTTTATCCTTCACAATGTGGAACGCGGGCATTTGAGCTTTCACCGCGCTCAAGGACCTTGGCTCCTGGGCCAACCGCTCCAGCACCAGGGCCGCCCCCACCAGGGAATCGCGCCCCAGGTGCGATTCGGCCAGGATCACGCCCCCATTGCCCTCACCGCCGATCTCACCACCCGCCGACCGCATCATGTTGACCACATTAACCTCCCCCACCGCCGAGCGCTGAACCTCGATCCCGTATCGCCGGGCCACATGGTCCAGCAGCATGGAGGAAGACAGGTTGGTGGTCACCGGTTTACGGCTGCCGGTGCGGCGCAGGAAACCGTCCACTGCCAGGGCCAGGGTGAACTCCTCTCCCAGGGGGTTGCCGTCCTCGTCAACCAGGGCCAGGCGGTCGCCATCCGGGTCGGTGGCCATTCCCAAATCCGCTCCGTGGCGAATGACCGCCCCGCACAGGTCGCTCAGGTTTTCCGGCAGAGGTTCAGCACCCCGGGGAAAGGTGCCATCGGGGGTGGTATGGATGCGGAACACCTTACAGCCCAGGGCTTCCAGAACGGCCGGTAAGGCAAAAAAGGCGGCCCCGTTGACCGTGTCCACCACCACCCGGAACCGGCGGCGTAGGATAGCCTCCACATCAATGCAACTTAGGTCAAGGATATCGATAATGTGGAGACCGGCCGCATCGGGCAGGTCCCGCCCCGTGATACGGCCCACAGGAATTTCCTCTGGGACCTCCACTTGGTCCGCACGAGCAAAAAGGATGGCCGTCTGCTCGCTGCCCAGGAAACAGCCGTCGCTGCCGATGAATTTCAGGCCGTTATACTCGACCGGGTTATGCGAGGCCGTCAGGACGATGGCTCCTGCCAGGCGCTTGCGGGGAACCAGGAATTGGGCGGTGGGGGTCGGCACCAGGTCGGCAAACATCAGCTGCCGGCGGACACTGCGCAACGCCTGAGCCGCCACCGATATCAGTTCCACACCGTGAGGGCGGCTGTCCCGGGCCAGGAGGATGGTACCCGGTGGTTGCAGGGCGGCGAAGGCCCGGGCGTGGGCATACACCACCTGGTGGTCCAGGTCCAGCCCCACTTTGCCGCGCACCCCTGATATGGTACGTATCAGGGCCATGTCAACCACCTTCCCCGGTGAAGGGGCCTAGGAGTGCAGCAGCTAGAGCTAGGGGTAGATCACTCGCAGATAGGGAGTTCATTTCCGCTCAAACCTTGGGTCAGGTTATAAAGAAAAAATCCAGACCGAAAGTCTGGATTTAAGTTATCGCGCGACCGGGAAACAGACAGGAGGATGATCTCAGTGCCGACGGGTCATTGTCGCTGCATTTGCCAGCATCGCATTGCGTTGCATACGGCGTTTGGCCTTGGACCGCTTGATGCGCCGCTCTTCACTGGGCTTCAGGTAATAAGCGGTGCGCTTGACATCCTTCAGGATACCGGCTTTTTCATATTTCTTCTTGAAGCGGCGCAAGGCCCGCTCGAGCGGCTCATCTTTTCTAACGGTAACTTCAACCATTGGCTTCCCGATTCCCTTCTCTTGATGTATGCTGCCTTCTGCTACAGCGACGAAACTTATCGATAACCTTAAAAGAAAACAATGGATAAATGAGCGAGCTGCCGGTGCCGGTCTGCCCCACCCACACCCGGGGAGCGATCCCACCATAAAAGCTCAAGGTGAGCTAACGGACGGGTTGCAACATCCCGTTTGGGCCCTCACTCGCATGCTGAGAGAATAGATCCGGCGATGGCGGTGCTGAAGACCTGCAATCGTCA
>JADFNF010000046.1 GCA_022563485.1 Fidelibacterota bacterium
AGCCGGGCACTGGAAATCATCCGCAACCGGGTGGACGAGTTTGGCGTATCCGAACCCACCATCCAGAAATCGGGTCGCCGGCGGATCATCGTGGAACTTGCCGGCATAAAGAATCCCGAACGAGCCCGGGATCTCATCCAGAATACGGCCTTACTGGAGTTCAACCTGGTCCAGGATGTGGCCGTAACCCAGGATGTCATCATTAAGATTGATGAACTCCTGAGAGCCGCCGGCGACCCTTCCGATGTTACCTTGATCGATGCCTCCCTAGACTCTACCGCCGTGACCGATGAGGGACTGGCCGCTGTTCTGGGGCCCAGCCCCAGAACAACCCAGCCCCTGGATGCGTCCCTTCTTTCCGGGGAAATCCTCGGCGAACATCCCTTTACCGGCTATATCCATGCCCACGGCAGCGATCTGGTGGTGGCCGCCCGCTACCGCTATGCCGTTGAGACCCTGCTCGCACGCCCCGATGTCATGGCCACTATCCCCAACGATGGGGCCTTCCTGTGGAGTAACCGTCCCGAATCGATCCACGTCGCCGGCTCCGATGAGGAGTTCTACACCCTTTACTATCTCTATCGCGAACCGGGTTTGACCGGTGGCGTCGTCACCGATGCCAGGGCCAACATCGGCGGTCTCGGTTCGTCCTCAGCCAACCAGCCGGTGGTCAACCTGTCCATGAACAGCGAGGGGGCCAAGATCTGGGCCCGGCTCACCGGAGCCAACATCGGCCGCCGGGTGGCACTGGTCCTGGACAAAAAAGTCCATATGGCGCCGGTGATCCGGGGCAAAATTCCCGGCGGGTCCACGGTCATCGAAGGGTTGGATGACATGGATGAGGCCAAACTCATCGCCATCGTTCTGCGGGCCGGCTCCCTCCCGGCGCCGGTGACCATTATCGAGGAACGGTCGGTGGGACCCAGCCTGGGTCAGGACTCCATCGAGAAAGGTGTCCGGGCCGCCCTTATCGGGGGCCTGATCGTCATTATCTTTATGCTGGTCTATTACAAGGGCAGTGGTCTGATTGCCACCCTGGCCCTGGCCTTTAATGTCCTGGTGGTGCTGGCCGCTTTGGCCTCCATGAGGGCCACTCTCACCCTGCCCGGTATTGCCGGCCTCATTCTCACCGTCGGGATGGCCGTCGATGCCAACGTATTGATCTTCGAGCGCATCCGGGAGGAGCTCGACCGGGGCAAGTCCATCCGGGCCGCCATCGACAGCGGTTATAGCCGGGCGACCATCACAATCGTCGATGCCAACGTCACCACCATCCTGGCGGCCCTGGTGCTGTTCCAGTTCGGTACCGGCCCCATCAAGGGGTTCGCCATCACACTCTTCTGGGGTATCTTGGCCTCCATGTTCACGGCCATTTTCATGACCCGGACCATCTTTATGGCCTTCACCCAAAACCCCAAAGTCAAAACCTTAAGCATCTAAAATCGAGTATCCCGTGCCCAATATCCATCATCCACTATCCAACATCCAGCGTCCTATATGCGCCTTTTAAAAAACGTCAATATCGATTTTCTCGGCAAGCGCAGGACTGCTGCCATGCTTTCCGGTGGAGCGATCCTCATCGGCTTGCTGTCGCTGCTGGCCAATGGCGGGCCCCGGCTGGGCATCGACTTTACCGGCGGTACCCTGGCCCAGATTCAGTTCGCGGCCCCCATCGAGCTAAGCGAGCTGCGTGAGCGCCTCCTGGACCAGGGTTTCAACCGTCCGGCCATCCAACGTTTCGGCACCGGGAATGAAATATTGATCCGGGTACCCGCCGAGGAAGGTGGAACCAACACCAGCCCACGGTTGCGAGCCGCCTTTGCCGGATTGGATTTCGAAATCCGGCGCATGGATTCGGTGGGACCTAAGATCGGTGGAGAACTCAAGTGGGCGGCCCTCAAGGCGATCTTCTTCGCCCTCCTCGGTATCCTGATCTACATCTCCCTCCGCTTCGATCGCTACTATGCCCTGGGCGCGGTGGTGGCCCTGGCCCACGACGTCCTCATTACCCTGGGCATCTTTTCCCTGCTCAAATTGGAGCTGGACCTGGCCATCGTCGCCGCCTTCCTCACCATCGTCGGTTATTCCCTCAACGATACCATCGTGGTCTTCGACCGCATTCGGGAAAATGTCCATAACGACCGGAAGGCCGATTTCTTTACCACGGTCAACCGGTCGATAAACCAGACCCTCAGCCGCACCATCATCACCTCCCTCACTACTTTCGCGGTGGTCCTCACCCTCTACCTGGTCGGCGGCGAGGTTATCAAGTATTTCGCCCTGGCCCTGATCATCGGGATCATTGTCGGGACCTACTCCTCCATTTACGTGGCCAGTCCCCTGATGGCCGCCCTCGAGGTTAGAGCCCAAGCCAGGGCCAGAAAATAATGATGGGCGTCTTCCTTATACGAATGGCGAGGCTCCCCGGTCTCGTAAGGGACTGACCATGTCGGTTACGGCGGTCATTGGTGGGCAATGGGGCGATGAAGGCAAGGGCAAGATTGTCGATCTGCTGTGTAAGGACGTCGACATCGTGGCCCGCTATCAAGGGGGCGCCAACGCCGGCCATACCATTCAGATCAACGACAATACCTTTGTCCTCCACCAGGTGCCCTCCGGCATTCTCCATCATGGGGTCACCTGCGTCCTGGGCAGCGGTATGGTGATCGATCCCTCCGCCCTCGCCGAAGAGCTCGATACCCTGGCCGCGCACAACATCGACACCGATGGCCGCATCCAGATCAGTTACGGCGCCCATATCGTTACCCCCATTCACAAGGCCATGGACCGGGCCACCGGCCACATTATCGGTACCACGGGTCGCGGCATCGGTCCCGCCTACAGTGATAAGGCTCGCCGAATCGGTATCCGGGCCGTGGATATGCTGGATATCGGCCAGCTGGGTCAATACGTCCTCAAGCGTCTGAAGCTCGGTATCCAGCAGGGCGAATTCAATCAGGAGCAGCTCAAAGATCTGCACGGTGAGGTGGAAACTTTTCTCTACGCTGCGCACCGGGTAGCCCCCATGCTGGCCGACACCATCGCCATCCTGCACCAAGCTCTGGCCGATGATAAAAATATCCTCATCGAAGGCGCCCAGGGGGTCCTACTCGATGTGGATCTCGGGACCTATCCCTACGTCACCTCCTCCCATCCCTCGGTGGGGGGCATTAGCACCGGATTGGGCCTGCCCCTGCAGAAAATTGATCGCCTGGTGGGCGTATTTAAGGCCTACACCACCCGTGTTGGCAGCGGCCCGTTCCCCACCGAACTCGATGATGAAATCGGGAAAATTCTCCAGAATAAAGGAGCCGAGGTGGGCGCCACCACCGGACGCCCGCGGCGCTGCGGCTGGTTCGACGCCGTGGCCGCCCGCTATGCCTGCCAAGTTAACGGCTTCACCGAAGTGATCCTTACCAAGCTCGATGTCCTCGACAAGCTGGACACCATCAAGGTCTGCACCGCCTACGAAATGGGATCGAAATCGGTGCCCGGGTTCTCGGCCGCCGCCCATAGTCTCGAACAAGTCACACCGATTTACGAAGAGCTCCCCGGCTGGAAAACCGACACCACCGGCCTGAAATCGGTCAAGCAACTGCCCACCGAGGCCCGGCGCTACATTCGCCGCCTGGAGGAACTCATGGCCACACCTATCAGTCAGGTTTCCATCGGGGCCGAACGGAGCCAAACCCTCGCCCTATGATCCCGGCTGCGGCGGGGGCGACCGCCTCATCCCGCACTGTCGGCCTGGTCTTCTCCGGCATGTGTCTCATCTGGGGCTCCACCTTCGTAGTCTTGAAAATGGGCCTGGCGGGCACCCCCCCGATCCTGGGCGTCGCCCTGCGGCACCTGCTGGCGTCGGTCCTCCTGTTCCTCATCGTCATCCCCAAAAGGCTCCCCATACCGACCGATCGGTTGGCCATCAGCCAGTACCTGACCCTGGGGCTGCTCAATTTCTTTCTCAGCTACGTGCTCACTTATACCGGCACGCAGTACATTTACAGCAATATCTCCGCACTCCTGTGGGGCTCGGTCCCCATCACAACGGCCCTGGTGGCGCACCTCACACTGCCTACCGAGCGGTTGACCTGGATGAAAGGTGGGGGCATCCTGGTAGGATTTGGCGGAGTGATGCTTATTTTCTTTGGCTATGGAGTTGGCAAGAGTGAAAACCTGCTACTGGGCATGCTCCTGGTTATGGGGGCGGTCCTGGCCGGTACCTGGCCCGGCGTTTACTTGAAGCGCCGCCCGTCACGGTCTAACCCCATTGTGCTGAATGCCGTGGCCACCGGCATCGGCGGCCTGGCCAGCCTCCTGGTTAGCTCGGTCACCGAGTCCCATATCCCAATGGTATGGAGCCCCAGGAACATCGGCATTATTCTTTACCTGGCACTATTCGGCACCGTATTGGCCTGGGTATCCTACTACTACCTGCTCCAGCACATGACGGTGGTGAAACTCTCCTTTGTCGGTTTCATCGCGCCCCTTATCGCCACGTTCATGGGCCTGATCGTGCTGGGTGAAGTCCTGCCGCCCACCGTATTCCTGGGTGGGTTCCTGATCTTGCTGGGGATTTTCCTTACCGATGCGCGGCGGTACCTGCGGCTGGTTCGTAGAGGCTAGGGGCTGAGGGCTGGGGAAAGTGGCAGTAGGCCGGGAATAGCGCAGGGAAAGAAATACGAGAGTCATGCTGAGGCCTGTCCTGAGCGCAGCCGAAGGGCTCTCGAAGCAGGGCTGATAACAGACGGCTTGAGCCCGGCAGAGAACAACCACCTGAAATGAACCGCTAACCTGAAACTTGAACCAGTGAACGCCCAACCCTCAACGCCCAACCCTCAACGTTTGACCCTGCGCCTGCGCAGCAACGGTCCCACCGATCTGGCGCGGTGCAACCAACCGGTCACGGAAAACCAGAAAGACCGGGAGGCCTACCTCGACGGCACCCTCTACCGGGCCAGCCGCATCGACGGAGTCCCGGTGGTGATCCGGGCCCGCTCCGTAGCCACCGATGAGCTGGCCTTCGAGGTCTCTGCGGCTGAGGATAGCCCCCTGCCGGCGCCGGAGGTGGTGCAGGCGGCCCTGAAGCGAAAATTCTCCCTGGACCTGGACCTGCCGGCCTTTTACCGTTTTGTAAGCCGGTTCCCCCAATTGGCCCCACTGGCTGCCCGGCAGAACGGCTTAAGACCGCTCCTCAAGGACAGCCTGTTGGAGGCCCTCTGCCTGGCCGTTGCCGATCAGCAGGTCAACGTGGCCTTTGCCGCACGCCTGAAACACCGGCTGCTGGAGTCCTATGGCCGGTGTTACCACATTGATGGCCTGGACCTCTGGCTGTTCCCCACCATCGACGAGTTGGCCGCCCTCGATCCTCACGCCCTTTGTGCGCTGCAGTTCACCCGCAACAAGAGCAGCTACATCGTCGGACTGGCCCGCCAATTCCTGGCCGATCCGAACTGGGCCATCCACACCGGCAGTGACGACGAGATTGTCCAGCGGCTGTGCACCCTCCGGGGTGTAGGCCGGTGGACGGCCGAGTACGCCGCCATGGTAGGTTTGGGGCTGGTCGATACGCTCCCGGCGGCCGACATCGCCCTGATGCGAATGGTCCAGCAGGTCTACGACCTGGCCGAACGGCCCACGGATAGCCAGGTCAGGGAAATCGGGCGAAACTGGTCTCCATGGCGTGGATTGGTTACATTCTATCTCTGGTACCTGGAAGATACAAAGGATTAGCCTTTACCTGATGCTGACTTATGACCGTTTCACTACACCGGTAGGTCAACTTATTGTCGTGAGGAGCCCGGTGGGCGTCTGCTACATCGGCCTGCCATCCACAACCCTGTCCCAGGTAAAGGGCTGGGCCGGGAAGACTTTCCCCGGGGTCCCCCTCCAACCGGCACCCGGCCCCTTTCACCTTGAGCGGCAGGAGCTCCGGGCCTATGTCCGGCGTGAGCGGACCACATTTACCCTCAACCTGGACCACCAAAACACCCCGTTCGCTATGAAGGTCCTGGATGCCGTTCACCGGATTCCCTATGGTGAAACGGTCACCTACCGCGCCATCGCTGAACGGATCGGGCGTCCCCGCTCCTCCCGGGCGGTCGGGCGGGCGGTGGCGACCAATCCATTGCCCCTGGCGATCCCCTGTCACCGGGTGGTCGGCAGCGATGGTTCCCTCACCGGATACGGCGGGGGACTGCCCCTCAAACAGCGCCTTCTCGAAATGGAGACCGGTGCCGCATGGCTCTAGGCCTGGACATTATCATCAGCGAAATGCGTGTTGTCTCACGACTGCGCAAAGTGGCCGCTCTCCTTGCATGGGACCAGGAAACCTACATGCCCACGGGCGGGGCTGCCGCCCGGGCCGACCAACTTTCCCTGATTCTCTCACTGGCCCACGGCCGCTTCACCGGCAGCGATTTCCGGCACAGCCTGGGTCAATTCGTGGACCTGGAATCCGGGCAGGTGACCAGAAACAATCTCCAGATCCACGAGATCCGGATGCTGGAAATGACCTGGCGAGACTGGCGCCACGATGTTTCCATCCCCGTGGAATTTATCCGCGACCTGGCCCTCCTCACCTCCAAAGCCCAGCAAGTGTGGGAACAGGCCCGGGAAAAAAGCGATTTCGCCCTGTTCGCCCCCTACCTGGAAAAGATCGTGGTCATGAAGCGGCAGGAGGCTGAGTACCTGGGCTACCAGGACGAACCCTATGATGCCCTGATCGACATTTTTGAGCCAGGTATGACCAGCCGGAAGCTCGAGGCACTGTTCAATGCCCTCCGTCCGGTCCTCGTCAATCTGTCTACACAGATCAGGCAGGCCAACAGACCCAACCGGCGCCCTATCCTCACCCAGAACTATGAGGAGTCCATACAGTGGGAATTCGGCCTTGAGGTCCTCACCGATATGGGGTACGATTTCAGCCGGGGGCGGCAGGACCGTTCCGCCCATCCCTTCACCACCGATTTTCATCCCACCGACGTGCGCATTACCACCCGCCTCAATCCCAATGACCTGGCCATGGGCCTGTTCGGCACTATTCATGAAGGGGGTCACGCCCTGTATGAACAGGGCCTGGATGAGCGCTATTTCGGCACCCCGCTGTGTGAGGCCATCTCCCTGGGTATCCATGAAAGTCAGTCCCGGCTGTGGGAAAATTACGTGGGCCGGAGCCGGCCGTTCTGGATGTGGTACTATCCTCGTCTCCAGAAACGGTTCCCAGGGCAGCTTGGCAAGGTGTCACTGGATGACTTTTACGCCGCCATCAATGCGGTGGCCCCGACCCCAATCCGGGTAGAGGCCGATGAGGTCACCTACAACCTCCATATCATGCTGAGATTCGACCTGGAACGGGCGATGTTAAACGGGAGCGTGGCCATCAAGGATCTGCCTGAACTGTGGAACGCAAAGATGCAGGAATATCTGGGCATCACCCCCAAAAATGACGCCGAAGGGGTCCTTCAGGATATCCACTGGAGTCTGGGGGCCATTGGCTATTTTCCCACCTACACCCTGGGAAATCTGTATGGCCGCCAGCTCTACGAAGCGGCCCGGCAACAGATCGACGGCCTGGAAGATCGCATCGCCAAGGGTGATCTGAAATCCCTGCGGGAGTGGTTGCACACGAATATCTACCGGGTGGGCCGGGCCAAAACCGCTGATGAATTGATGCTGGAATTATCGGGCCGGTCCTTATCGACCGAGCCGTTTAACAGGTACCTCGAGGACAAATATGGCCAACTTTATGACCTTTGAATCGACAACTAACTTTACGCCAAGCCAGGCACACTATTATGGGTCATAAACTCCGACGTATCTTCATCGCGGGGACTTTAACAGCCATCCCAGCGTATATCACGGTTGAGATCATCCAGTTCCTTTTCCGGGTCACAGATCAGATTCTCGCCCCTTTGATTGAACGAATTCTCGGTATCCGCATACCCGGCCTCGGCTTGGTTACAATGATTGTCTCCATCTTCCTCCTGGGCCTGTTGGTCACCAACTTCCTGGGGCGTCGGCTCTACGCCTTTTTCGAGGGACTGCTGCTCAAAATTCCTTTGGTCTCGGGGATTTACAACACCAGCAAGCAGATTGTCCAAACCTTTTCCCCGGGGAACCGCAAGGCCTTTCAGAAGGTAGTGTGGCTGCAGTACCCCCGAAAGGAGATCTGGAGCCTGGGGTTCGTCACCGGGTCCAGCACCTCCAAGGACGGCATTCCTTACTACAACATCTTCATCGCCACCACGCCCAACCCCACCTCCGGCTTCGTGATCTTTGTCCCCCAGGCAGATACAATAGATTCCAACATGCCCATTGAAGACGGTTTCAAACTGCTCATTTCTGGCGGCATGCTCTCGGCCGAGCAGCACGCGTTTCGCCATGACTCCCTCGCCGAAAAAAAGACCATTAAGGCCGTCGGTAATGAGGGTGGCACGGGCAGCTCTTCCGGCGGAGCATCAGTCCCCAGCCCCTAGATTCAGGTTGACATCCAGCATCCAACCTGCGTACCCTTGGGCTCGTAATCCCTGTTCACCCATGTCGCACGGCAAAATTACCTACCTCGACGGATTTCGGCTGCACCGCGGTCTCATGGCCGGTATCCGCCAGGTCATCTCCCAGGAGCAGCACCTCAATAAAATCAATGTCTTCCCGGTGCCCGACGGGGACACCGGTACCAACCTGAGTTTCACCCTCTCCTCCATCATTGAGGGAGTCGAAAACCGGGTTGAGCCTCACGCCGGCCGCACGGCCGTGGCCATCGCCGACGCCGCCCTGGATGGGGCCCGGGGCAATTCCGGGGTAATCCTGGCCCAGTTTTTCCAGGGGTTTTCAGACGCCTGCGCCCATCGCAGACGCCTCACCATTCATCATTTTACCCACGCGATGCAAGCCGGCTATGAGTATGCCCTCCAAGCCCTGTCTGAGCCGAAGGAAGGGACCATTCTGTCGGTCATCCGGGCTGCCGCCGAAGACCTTAAACCGCAGACCGAGGCGGGGATGAACGATTTCATAGCCCCGCTGAATAATTCCCTGATCGGGGCTGAAAGGGCGCTGAAAGAGACCCCCGCCCAGTTGGCCATCCTGAAGAAACGGGGCGTGGTGGATGCCGGTGGACAGGGGTTTGTCTACATCCTGCGCGGCGCCCTCGATTTCATCCGTGAGGGGTCCATCCGCGACAACGCAAGGATTGATGATGTCAGACCGGTGGTGGAGGTTACCGAACAGTTCGTCGAGGCGCCGGAAGATTCACAGTTTCGTTATTGCACCGAATGCATGATCACCGGCCCGGACATCCGCCGCAACAAACTGCGCGAAGACCTGCAAGAACTGGGCAATAGTCTGGTGCTGGGCGGCTCCAAGGAACGGGCGAAGGTCCACATCCATACCAACGACCCCCAGGCCGTCTTTGCGGTGGCGCGGACCTACGGCCAGTTGACCGGTGAAAAGGTGGACGACATGCACCGGCAGGTCGCTGCCGCCCGCTCCAACCAGGGCCGGGTGGCGGTGGTCACCGATTCCACTGCCGATATTCCTGCCGAACTCATCGAGGCCTACAATATTCATGTGGTGCCGGTCAGACTGAATTTCGGCAACATAGGCTACCTGGATAAGGTGACCATCACGCCGGACGAATTCTTCGTCCAACTGGTCAACAGTCCCCACCACCCCCAGACCTCCCAGCCCACGCCCGGCGATTTTTGGCGGACCTACCACTTTCTGTCCAGCCACTACGCCAGCATTGTCTCCCTGCACCTGCCCCGGCCGGTCAGTGGCACTCTCCAATCGGCGGAAAACGCCACCCAGCGCCTCCCCAAGGCTAAAATTACGGTCCTGGACGGCCTGAACACCGCCGTCGGCCTGGGACTGATCGTCACCCGGACGGCCAAGGCGGCCAAGGATGGAAAAAGCCACGAGGAAGTGGTCGCCATCGCCCGGAAGGCCATCGAGCAAACGGTGATCTACGCCGCAGTCCAGGACCTGTCTTACGCGGTGAAGGGCGGTCGGGTGACGCGCTCACGCAAGGTCATCGCGGACCTGCTGCGGGCCACGCCGGTGCTGAGCATTACCAGGGAAAGTACCGTCGACATGGCTGGCATTTTCTTCGGCCGCCGGGACATCGCCAAAGGGCTGGCCAAATGGGCCGCCGGCATGTTGGGCTCCTGCTCCAACTCGGAGATCGGGTTGAGGATCTCCAGTCCCCGCTGGGTAAATTTGGCGACGTCGAGTTCCTCGCCCTCCAAGGCCGCCACCATCATTTCCGTGAAACGGTTGAAATCCTGCTGTCCCTCGCCGGCGCCGGTATACACGCCGAATCGGGTCGGATCGAGGCGGCTGTCTTGAATGCCGGAGTCGGCCACCGCTTTGTGTCCGGCCCCCACGGCGAAATGGGTGTGACGACCCCGCAGGGCCCAGGCCTGGACGTCCTCTCCGACGTCGCCCACGTCCCAGTCGCGGACCTCGGCCGAGATCTTGGTGGGGAAGTTGGAGGCGTCGAAGAGCGTGGTGTAGCCGACGCCCGACTCGCCGGCCAAGAGCCGTTTCCAGACGGTTTCGATTTCCGTTCCCATGGGAGTCACGAAACCGATTCCGGTAACTACCACGCGTCGTCTCATCATTCGACTCCTGACAGCCGGTAGGGTGCGTCTGGACGCACCATGAATTACGTTTGGCTCTTGACGGCAGACGCACCCTACAATTCTAGCGGATAGCGGTCGGCCAGCGGGGATCCGTCGGCGGCCCTGCCCACGTCAAAGGCGCCAAAAATGCGCATCATCTTCAACAGGTCGCCCGGCTCGAACAGTTCCTTCCCAAGATATTCTTCGTCGAGGTGGGCGAAAACCAACTCGATCTCGGCCTGCAATCGGTCGCCCAGATGACTGGCGCCGGTGACCATGGCGCCGTCCTCGCGGATGTCGCTGACGAGGGTCGTATAGATCAACGTGTCGCCGGGAACGGCCTCGCAGTGGAAGACGGCCTTGGAGACTTTCGCCAGAACAACCTTCTCCTCGAAGCGGCCATGTTCGCAAACCAGCAGCCCACCGGTTTGCGCCACGCCCTCGATCACCAGGGAGTTGGGCATCAGCGGATAGTGGGGGAAATGGTCGTGCAGGTGTTCCTCGGCCAAGGAGACGTTCTTCACCGCCTTGGCCCGCCGGCCGCTCTCGAACTCCAGGAATCGGTCAATCCAATACCATCGCATATTTGGGTATACCCACTATGTTTTGCGGCGGGGGAAACTTGTGGCAAAGTCGCGGGACGGAACTCCAATCCGCCCCGCTTGCCGGCGCAAAGCTCGGCGCGGACGACGCTTTTTGGGGAAGCCGTCTGCCGCCTCAGCCGGAAACTTCCACCTTGCCTTCCACGAAACCGCACATATCGGCCACCGTTAAGAGGCTTCCAAAATCCTGCACGACCGGGTTCTTGGCAAACTCGTCCAAGTTACTGAAGAACGGCAACCGCTTCCGCAACTCGGCCATGCCCGCCTCGTTCACGCGACCGTCGTCCACGAATCGCGCGTCGGTGAACACGTCCTCGGGAAACAACTCCCCGCGAGGGATCTTGATCTCAAATGATTTCTCCAGCCGGAAAACGATATCCAGGAAGTCGATTGACTCGGCGCCCAGGTCTCCGACCAAGGTGGCCTCCGGTATGACTTCATCGTCGTCGACCCCCAGGGCCTCGACCAGCGCTTCCTGGATCTTTTCGAAGACTTCATCCTTCGTCGGCATCTTACTCAACCTCCAAACTCTCTGTAATGAACAACGATTGATTTGGTAACCCGAAGCGTAAGCGAGGGACTGAAGGCGTCGACCTCCCAACCGGAAGCGTCCCTCGCTTACGCTTCGGGTTACCATGCGAGGCGCCACGAACCAAGTGACCTCCTCAATACGCCCCCAAACTTAAACCTCCGTCGACCCGCAACACTTGACCGGTGATGTAGCTGGCGTCGTCACTGGCCAAGAAAGCCACCACTCGGGCAATCTCCTCGGGCTTTCCAATGCGTTTCATGGGAATGACCTTCTTGATCTCGGCGCCGGCGATTCCGCGAACGACCTGGCTCATGTCGGTTTCAATCATTCCCGGCGCGACGGCGTTGACGCGAATCTTCCTGGGAGCGAGTTCCTTGGCCATGCCGCGGGTTAGTCCGTTGATTCCGCCCTTGCTGGCGGCGTAGTTTACTTGTCCCCGGGAAGCGAATTCGGCGGCCGTGCTGGAAATGTTCACCACGCTTCCGCCGCGCTGGTACATCATCTGCGGAGCCACCGCCCGACAGTAGTTGTACGTTCCGGACAAGTTCGTGCCCACCACGTCTTCCCACTGATCGAGGGTCATTGCCCCGAGCAGACCGTCGCGCACGATACCGGCCGAGTTGACCAGCACGTCGATCCGCTCGTGCTGTTCGACCAACTCGTCGACCAACTGCTGAGCCCGTTTTCCGTCGCGGACGTCGGCCTGCTCGGCGCGCACTTCCAGGTGCTTGCCGGCCAACTCGGCCAGCAAGGATTCGGCCGCCTCCGTGGCGCCGCGGTAGACGAACAGCACCCGGGCCCCCTCCTCGGCCACCCGACCCACCCAAGCCCGGCCGATCCCCC
>JADFNF010000047.1 GCA_022563485.1 Fidelibacterota bacterium
GCGAAGAAGGCTGCGCCTGATGCACTCTGGCCAACATTTGGCTCAAAGTGGAGAGCGCCGGGATCGGGTGAGGCTGCAACCGAAAAAGATGCAAGAACGAATGCGGAGGCAAGGAGGCGGTACATGGCGCGAGCGTGTAGGCTTGGAGAGACGATGACAGAGATACGAGGAAATGTCTGGGCGATCAAGAAGCGGACATAGCAAAGTAGGCGTGGACAGCCCTATGTTGCCTGAGGGTACCATCAGGAACTCCTGCCCAGAAAGAGGGCCTCGGAGCTGTTCCAGCTGTTCCCGAAATGCCACATCAGGGTGTAAATATCATTGCCGTGGGTCCGCAGCGAGAAGCTGGTCTGGAGCAATCCGTAGTGATCACCACCGGAGATTGATTTATAGCGATAGCCGCCCACCGACCCGATACCGCCCAGAGGCACCAAGTGCTGGGGTCCGTAGCTGTCCGTGGACGAGGTGAGGCTCCCGGTGCGGGCGGCCACCCGCAGGCCCAATCGACGGTGGAAGGGGACAAACAGCTCGAGGGCCACGTCAAGGCGGGTGTAATCAAAATCCCCATCCGGAAGGGCCTGTGTGTAGGATACCGTGGCATGTCCCGTTGGGCGGCGGTGGAAAACGCCTACCGGGCGGCCGACATCCACGGTATAGGTGATGTTGACTTCCCGGCCGGGGTCGATGAGGTAGCCAGGCCGGAAGCGCTTATCACCACCGAACAGGCTCCACTGGGAAATGTGGTCCATGGGCCGGTGGTCCTCGTTGAGGTAGCGCGCCCTGAACCAGACCGCGTAGGGGCCGGCCACGACCAGGGAGCCACCGTAGCCCTCCGTTTCGTACCAGTCGTACCAGTCCTCGTGGATCAGGAAGGCTCCCAGGGTATTCTCCCAGGGGGTCACGCGCCAGCCGTCATCGTGGCGGGGTACCTGATGACCTTCGATGAGGACCCCGATACGCTCGCGCCAGAGGTACTGCCCGATGCCCAAGCGACCGTAAAGCCGGATTGGGTTGGGTCCCAGAGCGATACCTCCATAGCCATGGATCTTAAATCCGGGAATGTCACCGGTATCCGGGCTGAAGGGAATGTAGAGGGCGGCCCCCTCGGCCCGATTGTACCGGAAGGTTACATCTTTGAACGCGCCAAAATCGGTCATGATCAGCTGCCGGTCCCGACGGCGCTCCCGCCGCCAATCGTGGTAATCGGTCTCGTGCAGCCCCCAGTCGTCGTCAACCTCAGATTCCAGGCGTTCAAGTCGCTCGACATCGCGACTGTGGTAGCCAAAGATCTCGTCGGCCTGTTCCCGGCTGAGGCTTACCTTACCCCGGTTCACCTCCAGGACCTTGCCGGTGACCTGGGCATCCGGGCTGCGGATGATCTGCCCCCCGATAGTGTAGATGCTGCCCTCAACCCGTGCGGTGGGCAGCAGTTTTACATCACCGCCCAGCACGGTGATCCGGCCGGTGACGGTGCCGGCCACGGTGAGGTCGCCACCGATGACCCGAATGACGCCGGACCGCACCTCACCTTCAGGGATGAACAGGTCGGTGAAAATCTTCGTTTCACCCGCCGATCGGGTCACCGCCGGAACGGGATCACTCGGTTCCGGCTGCTCTTGAGCGGGGAGCCCGGAGCAAAGGATGAGAGCGACCAGCAGGCCGAGGCGGGTGGGTGAATCAGTTAAGCACATCGCTCAGTCCTCCCCTAAAATAATTTCTATCTCGCCGTCGCCGGTTTCGATAATGATACGATGGAAGGGATGTTCGGTCTCGAGCACGCCGACGGTCTGATTATTCTCGCCATGGAAATCAAGCTCCCGGTTGGAATGGATCCGTTTGATCCCCCAGCGGGGGGAATAGCCCTTGATCCGGGCGATGATATCCACGGGATTCTTATTGCTCACGTTGATATAGACGTCCCCGGAACCGGTGGTAATCGTGGATTCTTCCCGGCCGGGCTTATCAAGACTCATCCCTATGATGGAGATATCTCCGTGACCGGAATTGACCCGTACAGAGCCGGTTGTGTGGCGAATATCCACATCCCCGGCACCGGTGGAGATGACCATATCCCCCTGAATCTGACGGAGATCCAGGTCGCCGCCACCGGTAGTTGCCTCGAGCTCGCCCGTAAGTTCCTCCACGGAAATATCGCCGCCGCCAGTGAGGAGCAGCACCTTGGCGATGATAGCCCTCACCGTAATATCTCCACCGCCGGTGCGCGCCTCCAACTCGGGGCCTTCCAGGCTATGAAGGTTGATATCACCGCCCCCGGTCTGGAGGGTGAAGTCACCGGTGCCGTCCGAGAAATCGATATCGCCGCCGCCGGTCTTGACTGAAAACCGCCCTTCAATTGTGCGTACCTGAATATCGCCGCCGCCGGAGAACAGGTTTACCAGGCCCTCGAGATTGAGGGCGTCGATGTCGCCGCCACCCGTATGGATTTTGATGTTTCCGGCAAGGTCGAAAAGGTCGATGTCGCCGCCACCATTTTTAACTTCCAGATCGCCCTGGAGATCGGCCAACTCAATATCCCCACCATAGGAGTGGAGCACCACATTGCTTTTCCTCGGTACCGCGACCTTGTATCCGTAGTAAACGTTCCGACGGGTTGTTTGGGCGACTTTGAAGGTATAGGTATTATCGCCAAACCCCGATTGCAGTTCACCCATGAGGTCCTGGATGAGTTCCTGGGCGCTGGAGGCGCTGCCGGCCTTGACCCGAATTGTTTCCTCGATGACGATCTGATTGTTGCCGGTGCCCTGCAGGTCGATGTCCCCCCGGAGGTCCTTCATGACGAGCGTGGCCATCTGAGAAATTTTCAGCTGGTGGGTAATGACGGTTACATATCTCCCACCAATTTTATGGGGCATGGGAACCGGTGGGGTGGGTGGCACCTGACCGGCCAGCGGCAGGCAGATGAGCAGGGTCAAGATGATGGGCCTTCTCATCATGGTCGTGTCTCCAA
Organism: Fidelibacterota bacterium; assembly: GCA_022563485.1. GTDB lineage: Bacteria > Fidelibacterota > Marinisomatia > SCGC-AAA003-L08 > TS1B11 > JADFNF01. The sequence goes on from JADFNF010000047.1 coordinate 2,969, forward strand.
TCGTTCTGCTTCCTCACGGTCGGGCGCGAGGGAGAGGACCTGATAGGCCTGATAGCGTACGCTCTCCAGGGGGTCCATGCGGGAGACCAGGAGCAGGGCCGACCGGGCGGAAAGATCATCCAGGAATCGGCCCAGGGATTTGACGGCCGCCAGGCGTACTCCCTCGTTGGTATCCTCGAGCACGACCTTGATGAGAGCATCTTTGACCAGTGGGGTCCGAATGCCCTGTAAGCTCTTGATGACCGACAGACGCACGCCGGGATTTTTGTCGGTGACCAGCGCCGATGCCAGGGCCAGGAGCGTCGGTCCCCTGGCCTCGAGGTGGGACACGCTTCCCAGGATACGCGCCGACTGCAGGCGCTGACCGGGGTTGGCATCTCTCACCAGCACGTACTCCAGGGCGGCCAGGATATCCTCGCGCTCAGCGGAGCCGGTGAGCTGCATTTCCCGGCCCATGGTGAGCCTCAGTGCCACGGGGTTTTCGGGGTCATCGCCAAGCCCTACATTGATGTCCTTGATCTGGCCGGTGCGGATGAGTTCGGCGATGTTGGCTCGGCTTCCGGACAGTTCATCAGCATCGGCGAAGGCTGCCCCAGGGGCGGTGGCCCCACCGAGGGCGTAATGGCCGATGAGCACGCCCAAAAGCAGGGCTGCGCTCCAGGCCAGAACAGGCCGAGCGGGCATCAACAGATAGGGCAGTTCCTCCCACCAGAGATCAAGACGCTCCTTCAGGCGTTGCCACGGGCCGCCCTCCTCGAGGAGCTCAACGGCCCCCTGGAGTTTCAGGCGTTGGGCCTGCAGCCACCCCTCGTCAACCTGGTAGCCGGGCTTGATGGCCGTGAAGATCTCCCGGATCCGTTCGTCCGTCATGCGTGGGTATTTGGGAATTTTTCTAGGCATACGCTGCCAGATCCTTCCTCAGTTTAAGGGTTGCGCGGTGGAGGTACCGCTTGACCGTCCCGGTCGTCAGTCCCAGTAGCACGGCGATGTCCTTAATCTTGTGGTCCTGATAGTAGCGCAGGACAAAGACAGTGCGCTGCTTGGGGGGCAGTTCATCGACGGCTGTTAGAATGCCCTGGCGCTGATCGTTGTCGTCGGGCGCGGTGTCGGTATAGACGTCATGGTAACCTTCTTCTAAAGAGATATTGGCCAAGTGATGGCGCTGCCTGCCGCTACGGTAACTGTAGCAGGTGTTGGTGGTAATGCGGTAGAGCCAGGTGTAGAAATCACTTTTAAATTCGTAGGAGCCGAGATTGCGCCACACCTTGAGAAAAACTTCCTGATAGATATCTTCGGCATCTTCCTTATTCCCGAGTAGTTGCAGGACCAGGGCCATCACTTTCCCATCGTACTGGGCGACCAAGTGGTGGAACGCGCGCTGATCTCCCCCTTGAGCGGCCCGGATAAATGTAACTGTTTTTTCGTCCACGTTCCGCCTATTGCAACAACTTAGACCATGCCGACAGGAAATTGGTTGTCATACATTCTCATTAAATACAGGATTATTTCTCGCAAGCTAGCCAAGGGGGCGGGGGTCTGGTGGAAAAAGTTGGAAAGGGTGGGGACGGCCAGGGGTAAAGTCAGTCAGCCTACGCCAAACCCAGGGTTCGGCGGTTGGGGCAGCTTTCGATGGGCGCCGCCAGCAAGTGAAAAATCGGGCTACCTGGTAACTTCCACCACCGCATAGGCAGGTGTTTTCCAGGGACTGTTAGCTTTTATACCGGGGCTGGTCCGGTAGTAAATTCAGGTGTAGCGATTCAACCGGAACCCTGGCAGTTCCAGTCGTTGTAAGATATTGAATATATTGTGTTCAGGGCTTCATGGTGTTACTATTAGGGCTGAAAAACACCGTATTTTCCAGTGATAAGCGGTGTAAGGGCTCGAAATCAGCTGCAACCTTTGGAGGTGAAGCATCCCCAACTTGAGATGTTTCACCGACGGCAATCGGGCAGTTGCGGAGATTATTGCTGCTCAGTTCCAGGCGATGGGCCTGATTCAAGACCTACCGCAAATTTCTTAATACTGGCAAATATTGCCCGGTGGAATACGCGTTGTCCGGCGGCGCTAACGGACCGACCCTTATCAAGAACAAGGGGTTGATCTTATGGTGAGGATCAATAGAAGGCCGATGAAATGAGTGAGCATAATTACCCACAGAAACAGGGTTTATACGACCCGCAATTTGAGCATGATTCCTGTGGTGTCGGGTTTGTCTGCAATATCAACGGTGAAAAATCCAACACGATTATTCGACAGGCCCTCGAAGTGCTCAACCGCCTGGCCCACCGGGGGGCTGTAGGCGCAGATCCTGATACCGGCGATGGCGCAGGGCTCCTCATTCAGATTCCCCACGATTATTTCAGTATGGTGGCGCAGGATTCAGGGGTTGATTTGCCACCCTCCGGCAAGTACGGGACCGGGTTGATATTTCTCCCTACGGATAACCAGGAGCGCAAGCTGTGCAAGGACACTTTCGCACGCATCATCGAGCAGGAGGGGCAAATACTCCTCGGTTGGCGGACCCTTCCGGTCGATAACTCTGTCATCGGGAAATCAGCACGCGACACCAAGCCAGTCATTGAGCAGGTCTTTATTGGGCGGAACAAGGATATTCAAGACCCCCTGGATTTCGAGAGGAAGCTGTATGTCATCAGGAGGCAGATAGAAAATATCGTCCTGGGATTATCCTTGAGGCAAAGTTCGTTCTTTTATATCACGAACCTTTCCAGCCGCACTTTTTCCTATAAAGGGCTCCTCATGCCTCATCAGGTGGAGGACTTTTTCATTGACCTGCAGGATGAGCGCTTGACGAGCTCGCTGGCCCTGGTCCATTCCCGCTATAGTACCAACACTTTCCCGACCTGGGACCTGTCTCAGCCGTTCAGGTTTACAGCCCATAACGGCGAGATCAATACCCTGCGGGGCAACATCAACTGGATGCATGCCCGGGAAGGATTGCTGGAGAGTGCCCTGTTGGGTGATGATATTAACAAGATCAAGCCGGTCATCGTTGCTGGAGGGAGCGATTCGGCGATCATCGATAACATGTTCGAACTACTCGTATTGGCCGGCAGAACATTGCCCCAGGCCATGAGCATGCTCATTCCCGCAGCTTGGGAGAACGACAGATTTCTAGACCAGAAACTGATTGATTTTTATAAATACCATGCCTGTTTCATGGAGCCGTGGGATGGGCCGGCAGCGATCGCTTTTACCGATGGTATTCGCATCGGCGCGGTCCTGGACAGGAATGGGTTGCGGCCCGCTCGTTATATCATCACCAAGCAAGGTTTTGTGGTGATGGCCTCTGAAGTGGGGGTCCTGAACATCGATCCCGGGGATATTGCCGTTTCGGGCAGGCTAGAGCCGGGGAAGATGTTCTATATCGATACGGATGAGGGCCGCATCGTGAATGATGAAGAGGTGAAAGCGACCATGTCCTCACACCGCCCCTATGGCGTCTGGCTGAATAAGCAGTGTGTCGAGCTCGATGACCTGCCAGACGGATCGGAGGTGGCGGAAGACCAGGAGCCGATCATTGCCCAGCTTAAGGCGTTTGGCTATTCGCGTGAAGAGTTGAGAACCATCATTACGCCGATGGCGAAGACCGGCAATGAACCGACCGGCTCAATGGGGAATGATACACCGCTTGCGGTGCTGTCGCGACGACCCCAGTTACTGTACAATTATTTTAAGCAGCTGTTTGCCCAGGTGACCAATCCGCCCATCGATTCTATCCGTGAAGATATCGTTATGAGTCTGGTAAGTTTTATTGGACCCCAGAAGAATATTCTGGGCGAGAGTCCCGATCACGCTCATAAGCTGACGGTAAGAGAGCCGGTCCTCTCCAACATAGAGCTGGAAAAAATCCGTACCATCAAACAGGCGGGGTTCAGGACCAAAACAATCTCTACGCTTTTTAAAGCTCAGGAGCCAGGCGATTTCCTGGAGACCATTGATAGAATATGTGCCGAAGCGCAGCAGGCTATTGAGGAGAACTACAGTTTCATTATCTTGAGCGACAGGGGGACCCAGGCATCCTATGCCGCATTGCCGGCGTTGCTGGCCATGGGGGCAGTCCACCATTACCTGGTTAAACGAGCCTTGCGTACCCAGATCAGTATCATTGTTGAAAGCGCCGAGCCTCGGGAAGTCCATCATTTCGCGCTCCTGTTTGGCTACGGGGCAGACTGTATCAATCCCTATTTGGCCTACCGGGCGTGTGAATACTTGACCCAGGAAGGCACTTTGTCGTCCGACAAAGGGGAGGCTGTCGCTCATTATAAGAAAGCACTTAACAAAGGGCTGAAAAAGATTCTTTCCAAAATGGGCATCTCTACCTTGCGGAGTTACCGGGGCGCCCAGATATTTGAAGCTCTGGGGTTGCATGAGGAAGTGATTGATAAGTGCTTCAACGGCACCGCTTCGCGCATTAGCGGGGCGGGATTTGATGAATTGGAGCAGGAAACCCTCCAGCGGCACAGGGAGGCCTTTTCAAGCAGCAACGGCCATGCCGCCCTACTGGCCCCGGGGGGGCAGTATCAGTGGCGGGAGGACGGTGAGTTCCACCTCTGGAACCCGGAAACTTTATCCACGGTTCAGGATGCTGCCCGGCTCAATGATTACGATAAGTATAAGCAGTTCGCCCGATTGGTCAATGTCCAGTCGGAGAATCCCACCACTTTAAGAAGCCTGCTCAAGTTCAAGTCGACCACCGCCATCCCCCTGGATGAGGTGGAGCCGGTAGAAGAGATATTTAAACGTTTCACCACCGGCGCCATGAGTTTCGGTTCGATTTCGAAGCGGGCCCATGAAACGATAGCGGTGGCTATGAACCGCATTGGCGGGCGGTCGAACACCGGGGAAGGCGGCGAGGACCCGATGCGCTTTATCGTCACCTCTCCCAATGAAAACAAGCGGAGTTCCACCAAACAGGTGGCCTCCGGCCGATTTGGGGTGACCATCAATTACCTGGTGAATGCCGACGAGTTACAGATCAAAATTGCTCAAGGAGCGAAACCCGGCGAGGGGGGCCAGCTCCCGGGGTATAAAGTGAGCGCTCTCATTGCCCGTACCCGCTACACCACGCCGGGGGTGACCCTCATCTCCCCGCCGCCCCATCACGATATCTATTCGATTGAGGACCTGGCCCAGCTGATTTTTGATTTGAAGAACACCAATCCTGAGGCTCGGATCAGTGTTAAACTGGTCTCCGCAGTGGGGGTGGGAACGGTGGCTGCCGGCGTCGTCAAGGGGCATGCTGATATGATCTTGATCTCCGGTGGTGACGGTGGAACGGGGGCTTCGCCCATGAGTTCGATCAAGCACGCCGGTCTGCCTTGGGAGTTAGGGCTTTCAGAAACCCATCAAACCCTGGTCCTGAACGACTTGCGCAGTCGAGTTCGTCTGCAAACCGATGGTCAGTTGCGTACCGGGCGGGATCTAGCCATCGCCGCCCTGTTGGGTGCAGAAGAGTATGGATTTGGCACCGTGGGCTTGATCATCATCGGTTGCGTGATGTTGCGGCACTGTCACCTCAACAGCTGTTCGGTGGGTGTGGCCACCCAGGATGATATCTTGCAGCATCGCTTCACAGGCCGGCCGAAGCATCTGGTGAATTATTTCCGGTTTGTCGCCCAGGAATTTCGTGAGATCATGGCGCAGTTGGGCATGCGACACATTGACGAGATGATCGGAAGAGTCGACCTGCTGGAGGTGAACCAAGAGCTCGTTCCCCCTAAGGCCAAACATATCGATTTTACCCGCATCCTCCATAAACCGGAGGTTCCGTCATCGGTGGGGACCCATTGTCTGAAGCGGCAGGATCACGGCATCGATACGGTCCTGGACCGGAAACTTATTGAACTGACCCACAAGGCACTGGCGGCGGTGGAGCCGATCCGTTTGGAATTGCCTATTGAGAATTTCAATAGAACGACGGGAGCGATGTTGAGCGGCAAGGTCGCCAAAATGTTCGGGGAAGAGGGCATACCGGAAGACGATACGATCTACGTGAAGTTTACCGGGGTGGCCGGCCAGAGTTTTGGCGCCTGGCTGGCCCAGGGCATCACCTTCGAGCTGGAAGGTTTAGCCAATGATTATATCGGGAAGGGTATCTCCGGGGGTAAAATTATCGTCTACCCGCACAAAGAGACCCACTACGAAGCTGCAAGTAATATCATCATTGGCAACACGACTTTCTATGGGGCCATACGGGGGGAGGCCTATATCCGTGGCGTCGCCGGTGAAAGGTTCTGCATAAGAAACTCAGGTCTTTTTGCCGTTGTGGAGGGGGTAGGCGACCACGGATGCGAGTATATGACCGGGGGTGTGGTGGTTGTTTTAGGAGCCGTGGGCCGAAACTTTGCGGCCGGCATGAGCGGTGGCATCGCCTATGTGTATGACCCGCAGGGCAAGCTGCCTGATACCTGCAATCTGTTGATGGTCGAGTTGGAAGCGCTGAATCAGGAAGATAAAACCACCATCCACAATCTGCTGGTGAATCATAAGAAGTGCACCGACAGTTCACTCGCCGCCATGCTGCTCGATGACTTCGATGGGCAGAGCAATGCCTTCATAAAAGTTATGCCCAGAGAGTATAAAAGGATTTTGGAGGCCAAGGCGGTTGAACAGGAACTTGATCTGTTGGAGGCATCATAGAATATGAGAGCCGGCCTAGCGCTGCCATCCTCTGAGCGGACCGCCCCATTTCATGCCTCAAAGGGCCGCTGATGGGTACCGATGTAAAACAATTCTTAAAGACCGGTCGAAAAGCGTTTGAGAATCGGCCCGTGTCTGAGCGTATCAAGGACTCCCGGGAGGTTGGGCTGCTCAGCTCCGAGGAACACTCTCAGTCGCAGGCCGCGCGGTGCATGGATTGTGGAACCCCCTTCTGTCAATGGGGTTGCCCGGTGTCCAATATCATACCGGAGTGGAACGAGCTGGTGCATAACAATCGATGGGAGCAGGCGTTCCAGCTGCTCAACTCCACCAACAACCTACCGGAAATCACGGGGCGAGTCTGTCCGGCGCCTTGTGAACCGGCCTGTGTGCTGGCGATTAATGATGACCCGGTGACGATAAAGAATATTGAGTTAGCCATTATCGAGCATGGCTTCAAAGAGGGTTATATCAAGCCGACCCCCCCACAGGTGCGTACGGGTGCAAAGGTCGCTGTCATCGGGTCCGGACCGGCAGGAATAAGCTGCGCCGATCAATTGAACAAGGCGGGACACACGGTCGTCGTATTCGAGCGCGATGATAAAATTGGCGGCCTGCTCAGGTACGGTATACCGGACTTCAAATTGGAAAAGCATATCATCGATCGGCGAATCGATATTTGGGCGAAAGAGGGGGTGGACTTCCGGACCAACGTGGCGGTAGGCACCGATCTGCCGGTCCGGGAACTGTTGGCGGATTTCGATGCCGTCTGCCTGACCATCGGTTCGACAGTTCCCCGTGATTTGAATATCGAGGGGCGGGACCTGGGTGGCATCCATTTCGCGATGGAATATCTCACTCAAAATAACCGAAGGGTTGCCGGTGAGACGATTGCACCGGAGCGCATCATCGACGCGAAAGACAAGCAGGTGGTCGTGATTGGCGGCGGCGACACGGGCTCGGACTGCATAGGGACGGCGCATAGACAAGGTGCCCGCTCGATCTTACAGATTGAAGTTCTGCCGAAGCCACCCGATGAGCGGACGGATGAATTTCCATGGCCAACCTATCCTATTATTTTCAAGATATCTTCGTCCCAAGAGGAGGGGGGTGAGCGTCAATGGGCTGTGAGTTCAAAGCGGTTTCTGGGAGCAGGTGGAAGAGTAAAGAAGATCTCCTTCGTGAAGGTGGAATTTGCCGAAGTGGCCGCGGGGAGCCGTCCGGTCATGACCGAGATTCCCGGCTCAGAATTTGAGATTGAAGCTGATCTGGTGCTCCTGGCCATCGGATTTACTCATCCGCAGCACAACGGTCTCGTGCAGGAATTAGGCGTTGAGCTGGATAAACGTGGTAACATTAAAGTTGATTCGGCCTTTATGACTTCGGTCGACAGCGTATTCGCCGGTGGAGATGCCCATCGAGGCCAATCACTCGTGGTATGGGCCATCAATGAAGGGCGAAAAACGGCCCAGCATATTGATACCTATCTGATGAAGACCAGGGCCCTGAACGCGCGCGGCCAGCTCGCGGCTTCACGCAAATAGAACTCCCTGCTACCCTGTCCGCAGAATGGCCCGGTGGCCCCCGCAGGTCCCCACAGGGGCAAACCAGAACGGGGGATCGGAAACGGCATCACGGCGGGTTTGACCAAGTTCTCCCACCGAATCTATGCCTGCCGCCGCCACCTCGATGTTTGCCGGGGCGTGAAATAGACATTCCCTGGCATTGATCCCTCGGCGGACGGCACGATTTGGATAGAACAATATGTCCATGCGGCCACACTCAACAGAGACGGCACCATCACACCATCCGGCCCCTGCAGTGATCTTCGCGGTAATGGGTGCCAACGGTATTTCCACCTCCTAAATTCCCCCATGCGATCCCTGATCTTCATCGTGTTGGCGGCCGGCCTGCTGACCGCCCAGGCGCTGCCCGACACCACCGATGCCCGGTCCAACGCCTATATCCATGAGGACTGGTCCTACTTTGCCGAGCGGATGCGCAACGAGTTTTTGGCCTTGGGGGAGAAAAAGTTCCGCCAGGGGGAGTACGAAAGGGCGGTGATGGATTATTTTAACTTCATCTACCACTTTCCCGAGGACGAACTGATCCCCCTGGTGCACTACCGCCTGGGCCGGGCCTACGAACTCATGGGGGCCTATGAGCAGGCCCGGGAGCAGTATGCCTGGGTGTGGGACCATCCCGGCGCCGACCCCCGGGTGAAGATGGTCTGCCTGCGGCAGCTGGCCCGCATTGACTATGAGCTGGGCCGCTATGAGGAGGTGCTGAGGCGACCGGAACTGGATGACCCCTATCTGCTGGTGCTCAAGGGTTTTGCCGCCCTTACGGCAGAACATTGGTCCCAAAGCGGGTCGTTGATCCAGCGGGCCCGGCATTTCTATCCGGCCCGGGCGCAGGTGCTGTTGGACTCCTTGCTGGCCGATATCGAGGGGCTGGCGGACCTGGAATACTACGCGGGCTGGAAGGGCCGGCTGCTGAGCCTGTTCCCCGGTGGCTCGCTGTTCTATGTGGACAACTATGGGGATGGCCTGGGCCACGCCCTGGGGGTCGGTTCCCTGGCCGCCGCCGCCGCGCTCACAGGCAACTGGACGCGGTACGTGCTGGGTGTTGGAGCAGTGGGTCTGTACGGGGTGAGTTTCCGATCGGCGTCTAGGGCTATAAGGGCGGCCAATCGAGACATCCTGGACGCCCGCCTGGCAGAGATCAAAGGGTCATACGGGCTGGACCGGTTCTGGTCTTTCGCCCACCCGGCCATTTATTGATGTGGTTTGACACCAACCATTGGGATATACATGAGTCCTACCCTCGCTGAAATCACGAACGTGTCTGCCCATGGCCTATGGCTGCTCTCCGGCG
>JADFNF010000227.1 GCA_022563485.1 Fidelibacterota bacterium
ACTTGGATTCGCCGATTATTGGGGTAAAATTGCCCGGCTAATATGAGCATTCTGGTAAAATATATCTCCACGGATTTCATCGTGCTCCCTATGCAGGCCACCGATGGCAACTCAGCCATTCAGGAGCTCCTGCGCCCCCTCGAGGAGCACCACATCCTCGAACCCGACCAGGCTTGCCTGGAGAGCATTCTCAGGCGCGAGCGGCGCATGAGCACCGGTGTCGGGAAAGGGGTCGCCCTGCCCCACGGCCTCAGCGATCAGGTAACAGACGTGGCTGTGGTCATGGGTATTTCTCCTGGGGGCATCAACTTCCGGGCGGTCGATAATATGCTGTGTCACATTTTCGTCCTGCTCATTTCTCCCCGGGATCAGCCCGAGAAGCATCTGAAGCTCCTGAGCCGGTTCACCAAGCTCCTGAGTGGGGGGCAGCTGCGCAGCGTCCTGCTGGAGGCGCGGACCGCTGAGCATCTACTTGACACGCTTCAGGATTGGGATGATAAGGAAAACGATGTCCTGCTCTGAACCGGCCGGTACAGATCGTCGGCGAGGTTGACATAGGCGAGCCGATCACGCGCATCAAAGGGGTCCGGGATATCCTTCCCGATGAGACCCGCTTATGGCAATTCGTGGAGCAGACCGTGCAGGCCACCATGTCCACCTACGGCTATCGCGAAATCCGCACACCGGTCTTTGAATCGACCGAGCTGTTCGTCAGAGGCATCGGCTCTGAGACCGAGATTGTGGGTAAAGAGATGTACTCCTTCACCGATCAGGGCGGTCGGAGCCTCACATTAAAGCCCGAGCTCACCGCTCCGGTGATCCGGGCCTACCTGCAAAACAACCTCGGCCGGGAAGCCCCCCTGTCCCGCCTCTATTACCTGGACGCCCTCTTCCGCCAGGAACGGCCCCAAAAAGGCCGGCTGCGCCAGTTCCACCAGTTCGGGGTCGAGGCCATCGGTTCCCCCCACCCCGAGCAGGACGTGGAAGTGATCGCCATCGCTCATGACCTGTGCCAGCTGTTTGCTCCGCAGGGTCTGACGGTGCGCCTGAACAGTGTTGGTAGCGAAGATGTTCGTCCGGCCTATCTCCAACGTCTTCGTGACGCCCTTGAGCCCCACGCGGCCCGGTTAAGCGAGCTCGACCGGCGTCGTCTCCAAACCAATCCCCTGCGCCTCTTTGATAGCAAGGACCCCGATACCCAGGCGCTGCTGGACCAGCATGCCCCCCATATCGGCGACTACCTGTCCGGGGAGGACCAAGAGCACTTCGCGGCGGTGCAGGCCGGACTTATGGCCCTGAATATTCCCTTTGAGCACGACCCCAATCTGGTTCGGGGGCTGGACTATTACACCCGCACCACCTTTGAAATCACCGCCAGTGGCCTGGGCGCTCAGGATGCCCTGGTGGGCGGCGGCCGCTACGATGGGTTGGTGGCCCAGCTGGGGGGCCGGGACACACCGGCCGTGGGCTTTGCCGCCGGCATTGAGCGGCTGCTCCTGGCGGCGGGTGATGCACTGGCGCAGCAGGTTCCGTCGCCGTCCGCGGACGTCTACCTGGTGGTCCTGGCCGATGAGGCCCGCCTGACAGCCCTGACCTGCGCCAAGGAGCTGCGGAGGGCGGGCGCCACCGTCATCCTGGAGACCCTGCGCCGGAGCATGAAGGCCCAGCTGCGCGAAGCCAACCGCGCCGGTGCCCGGGTGGCGATCATTTTCGGTGAGGCGGAACTGGCCCAAGGCACGGCGCTGGTGAAGAACATGGCGACGGGCGCCCAGGAGGCAGTGGCGCTGGGGAAGCTGGTGGAGCATCTTACCACCATCATGCACCCTGAAGCCGAGGATTCTTGATAATACTTCTAGGGGGTCGTATATTAAAAAAGAGGTAGAATTTCTCAGTAGATGTGGGTATCAGTGAGAATGCTAGGCTTGGTAAAAGTCTAATTGGAATGTTCAAGACAATGAGGGCTTAAGGTTGAGGGCTTATTCAACTTACTTTATCTGTTTGGCCCTTTTGTCCATCTCGTGTTCGAAAGACAAACCCCTCACGGCTTCAGACACCAACGGCGATGGTGCTGGATATCTACAGATTCAAACAGAAAAAGTTGAATATTCATGGAGTGGGGAACTAGAAACATTGTTGAGGATAAGAACAACACTAACCAATAAATCGAATAACACGTACTATTCAAAACTTGGGGACTTCTTCAATTCCAGTATTGAGCAAACCTATTTAGCGGCTGCGGAAGGGTCAGATGGATATTTGGAAAAGCGCGTATCCACGAATGATTGGGAATCAATGCCGAGAGGACTATTGAGTGAAGGTGTTCGGTATGTTGTGCTTCACCCGTCTCAGGAATACTATCTCGATGTAATGCTGCGGTTTGTTGAAAATGGTCTAACCGGGGAATTTAGGATTAGAGTTGATTACTATGAACAACTAGACTCGCCGTCGGAAGTCGTTCCATATCTGGATTACTCACATTCATTTACAATCAATTGATGGCGGTTGCTATTGCAAGCATGGCGCTGTTGGCTCTTCACCCGCGCTGATAACCAGACCCTAAATTTTCTCGCCCCCAAAAAGGACCGTCGATCAGACGTGCATCATGGAACCATATTAATCTAGGGAGTAGTGACCATGGATAACTATAAGAAGCAG
>JADFNF010000048.1 GCA_022563485.1 Fidelibacterota bacterium
CTATGGGCGCGACCATCTGGCGCGATTCCCTCGGGACCCTGGCCCCTGCCAGCCACGGGTCCACTTTTGGAGGTTATCCTATGGCGTGCGTGGCCGGCAGCGCCGTCATGCGTGTTTTGGATGATGAAGATTTACCGGCACGGGCCGCTCGGCTTGGTCAGCAGATCCTGGAGGATATTAAGGGACTCAATTCCCCCAGCATACGCGAGGTGCGCGGACGGGGGCTGATGATCGGCATCGATCTGCGTCAACGGGTGGGACCGGTTATCAAGGCCCTCATGGGCAAGGGTATCCTGGCCTCCCCGGCCGGTACAACCGTGGTGCGCCTGTTACCCCCCCTAAATATCCCCGAAGAAAATTTGGCCCTCGTTGTCGAGCGCATCGGGGAAGTCCTGCATGATCTCGGCCGGAAAAGTCATGCATAGGCGCCGGTCGTGGACCTGGGATGGAGGCCGGCAGACACCCATGCCACCCCCCGCCCCACTCCGGACCTGAGGAGGCGACCGTTGGGCCTGAGCAGGGCAGCCGCCATCGACCTGCTGGAAAAGTTGGTGGCCATTCCCAGTACCTCGGGACATGAGGAGACCGCCGCCGTCTACCTGGTGAATTGGTTTCAGCAACACAACTTCGAGGCACAGCTCGATGAGGTGGGCAATGCCGTAGGCAGCCGGGGCAACGGCCCCCGGGAAGTCGTGCTGTTGGGCCACATCGATACTTTTCCCGGCGACATTCCGATCCGCCGCGAGGGTAACTGGCTCTACGGCCGGGGCACCGTCGACGCCAAGGGACCGCTGTGCGCCTTCTCCGCCGCCCTGGCCTCTCTGGATGTACCGGATGGCTGGCGGGTGACGGTGGTAGGGGCCGTTGAGGAAGAGGCCCCCTCCAGCAAGGGAGCGCGCCACCGGGCAAGCCTGCCGCTGCGTCCCGACTACTGCATTATTGGCGAGCCCAGCAGATGGGATCGGATCACCCGGGGCTACAAGGGATTCCTGTTAGCCAGCATTCACCTGCGGGTGCCCTACTCCCATTCCGCCGGACAAGACAGACTCCCGGCTGAGGTGGCGGTGGACTGTTGGAATATCATCGTCAACCACTGTGACGGGGTTAACGCAGGGCGGGAGCGGGTCTACGACCAACTCCTGCCCTCACTACGCGCGATTGCCACCCGGGATGAAGGCAGCTATGGCACCGCTGAGTTACAAGTCGGGTTTCGACTCCCACTCGATATTAAGCCTGAGCTGCTCCATGAGGACCTCCTCCAACTGCTGCCCCCCGTCGAGCACCGGTTGACCGTAAGCGGTATGGAACCAGCATTCCTTGGAGAGAAGAACTCGCCCCTGGTCAGGGCATTCCTCGCGGCAATCCGCGAGCAGCAGGGGCGCCCTCGTTTCGTGGTGAAAACCGGCACCTGTGACATGAATGTGGTGGGTCCAGTATGGCAATGCCCGATTCTGGCCTATGGCCCTGGGGATTCGACCCTGGACCATACTCCGGGGGAAAGGATTGATTTAGAGGAGTATGGCCGCTCCATTGCCGTGCTCAGCTCTATGTTGAACCATCTCATGGCCCCTTAACCTGCGCGCTTGTCCCCATCGAACCAAATCTCTACATTCACCCGTGAGCCTTCGCCATACAAATGAGCGAACCAGCGCGATGGCGGGTGTGGCAGGCCCATTTGGCAGATGAAATGAGTATGCTCCACCCTGAACTTTTACCGGCTGTGTCCCCATCAGAGGAAATATAAGGAAGTCGAGATGGTACAGGTCCTTGACAGCACCTTACGGGAGGGGGAACAGACCGCCGGGGTCTTTTTCGACAGCCACATTAAACTGACCATTGCCGAGCTGCTGGACCAGGTGGGTATCGATATTATCGAAGCGGGCCATCCCCGGGTGAGCCAGGACATTTACAGCGCCGTCAAACTGATCGCTCAGGGGAATTTCAACGCCGTCATCGGCGCACACGCGCGCTCTCTCAGGCAAGATGTAGACCTGGCCCTGGACTGCGGCGTCGGGTTTCTCGGCATCTTCTTTTCGGTCTCCCAGGATCGCCTCAACGATGTGTTCAAAAAAAAGCTGTCGGTGGCCATCGATCAAATCTCGCAGGTCATTGCCTACGCCCGGGAACAGAACCCGGCGCTCATCATTCGCTATACGCCGGAAGATGGCGTCCGATCCAAATTCCAGAACGTGGTGGAGGCCTCCGTGGCCGCCGTTCAGGCCGGTGCCGACATCATCAGCGTGGCCGATACCACCGGCTATATGCTGCCGGGTACCTCCCGCAGCATGTACGACTTCGTGTCCAAGCTCAAGGACGCACTGGCCGACCGGGACGTGTCGCCCAAAATCGCGGTCCATTGCCATAACGACCGGGGGTTTGCCCTGGCCAACGCCCTGGACGCCTACCGGGCCGGTGCAGAGATCATCGACGCCTCGGTGCTGGGTCTGGGCGAACGGGCGGGCATCGTCGACCTGGCCCAACTGCTCTCTGCCCTGCACCTCGATTTTGGTGAAGACAACGCCTGGGATTTCAAACGGCTCCCCGAACTGTACCGAACGGTGAGCCAATATTCCGGCGTGCCGATTCCGGTCAATTTCCCACTTATCGGCGCCCACGCCTTTACCCACTGTGCGGGGGTCCATACCCATGCGGCCGCCAAAAATCCCCTGCACTATCAAAGCATCAGTCCCGAATTCCTGGGGCGGGAAATGGATGTGGCCCTGGACCACATGTCCGGCCTGTCCTCTGTGAAATGGGCTTTTGAGAAGATCGGCGCCGAAGTGGATGACGACTTGGCGCTACGGGTTCTGGAAGTGGTGAAGTCCATCGGCCAGCGCGGTCGCACGGTGGGGTTGGAGGAACTCCCCCAGATCATCAAATTGTGTCGGATGCCTGCCGAAGGCGAAGTGCAAACCGGGACCACTTCGCCGGTATGATGGCCTGCCTCCCATCCTGGCAACCGGCGGCCGGGCCGGCGAATACCTTATTATGATAGACCTACTCTGAAAGGGATATTCCGATGAGAGTGTTTTTTACGATGTTGCTGGGTCTCTGGCTGGCGAACTGCGCGGGCGTGGCCCCCCTCGGCCAGTTTGAAGGACGTGGCGATGTAGAACAAGATCAGCAGCAGGTGATTGAGAGCAGTTTGGAGATCATCTCGATTGAAACCGGCCAGCGGACAATCGTCTACCGGGCCAAGAGCCATTTCGAGGCTCCCAACTGGACACCCGACGGCTTATCGCTCCTCTACAATAGTGGTGGCCTGCTATATACCATCCCCATTACCGGCGGCGTCCCGGTAGTATTCAACACCGGAACGGCTGTGGCCCTCAACAATGATCATGGCTATTCGCCCGACGGGCAATGGATCGCCATCAGCGACAACACCCGGGGCAACGGGTCCCAGATTTACATCGTGCCGGCCACCGGTGGCGAGCCCCGTCTCGTGACCCCCTTGGCCCCTTCCTACTGGCACGGCTGGTCTCCCGATGGCAAGTATTTGACCTACCCGGGGCAGCGTGATGGAGACTATGACATCTACATCATTCCGGCTGAGGGGGGCGAGGAAATCCAGCTCACCGATGCACCGGGGTTGGACGACGGCTCTGACTACACCCCCGACGGCAACTATATCTGGTTCAATTCGGTGCGCACCGGTGTGATGAAGCTGTACCGCATGGCTCCCGATGGATCCAGCGAGGAACAGATGACCTTCAATGAGGAATACGGCGACTGGTTCCCCCATCCCTCACCCGATGGGCAATGGATCGCGTTCCTATCATTTGATCGCTCCGTCGTAGGGCACCCGGCCAACAAGGACGTGGTTTTACGGCTCATGCCCGCCGAAGGGGGTGAGCCGCGCGTGATCGCAACCCTGTTTGGCGGACAAGGAACCATCAATGTTCCGTCCTGGTCCCCTGACAGCAGACATTTCGCCTTTGTCAGTTACCGCCTCGTGGCCCCCTAAACCGGGGAGGCAGTTGATCATTGTGGACCCTCCCGTATAGTTGGATGACCAGAGCCCCGGCAAAAGTCGCTAATCATTCGGCGGCGATTGCCGATAAGTAAGAAAGTGGCGCGACAGAAAAAATGTGCTTGCAATCGGGCTCCGGTTGTCAATAGTATAAGGCTGGTGCTCGCCGCGCCAAAGTACAAGTAGATGGAACGGCAAACGACATATTACCCTCATCTTTATTTTGACCGCGCCCCCACAGCAGGGGTCGTCGGGGTCAGGCCTGATGCCGTCATTGATCTGCAGCTGCAGGTCACCCTATCCATTATTGGGATTATTCTGGTACTTGTAGTACTACCGCTGGTAGGCTAGGTACAAAAGACAGTTAATCCCAACTCCAGCAAATTTCAAAAACCTAGCCCTAAAAAAAACCGAGTCGGATTAACTGTCCTGAGGGACCCGCTCATCTTTGAGTTGGACACGCTTTGGATTTTACGGAAGGATCATGATGCGTTCGGATACAATCAAGTCCGGGTTTGGCCGGGCCCTTCACCGCAGCCTGTTAAAGGCGACCGGTATCGTTCAAAGTGACGAGGATTTCAAAAGGCCCTTTATCGGGATCGCAAATTCCTACATCGATTTAATACCCGGGCGGGTCCGGATCCAGGAGTTCGGCAGGTTCGTGAAGGATTCGATGCTGCGTACGCTGGCTATTGCCCACGGGGCTGGCATAGACTTTGCACCTGAGGGATTGAACGAACTGGCACGGCGGGCTCCTTATATCTGTAAAGTGAGTCCCGCTTCAAAAGAGGTGCACTTGGAGGATGTAGACTGGCGCGGCGGACAGTCTGGCCATTTTATGCGCCAACCTGGGACCGAATGGGAGCGCAGTGATAGTCGGGGCCATCGATAAAAAGACGCATAACCATTCCGGCCCGGATCTACGAATCCCAGGTAACGGCGGATGGGTGCCCGATGGCCGCATTGAATGAGGGGGTATCATCCACGTTGACATCCCCGAAAGAAAATTGCGGGTCGAGCTAAGCGATGAAGAGATAGCCGCCCGGCTGGCCCAGCTGCCACCCTTCGCGGCGAAGCTCAAAAACGGGCGCCTGGCCCGGTATGCCAGGATGGTGACATCAGTCAATACCGGCGCGGTGCTCCAGAGAGGAACGTGATCATGGGTAAATCTAAACGTGAATTAACCGGTGCAGAAATTATCTGGGAATCCCTGGTGCGGGAAGGTGTGGAGGTTATCTTCGGCTATCCAGGCGGTGCCATCCTGCCCGCTTACGACGCCCTCAATAAGTATCGTAAAAAGATTCACCATGTCCTCGTGCGCCACGAGCAGGGTGCCGCTCACATGGCCGATGGTTATGCCCGCGCCAGTGGCAAGGTAGGCGTGGCCATAGCCACCTCAGGCCCTGGTGCCACCAATCTGATAACTGGGCTGGCCACCGCGATGATGGATTCGTCCCCCATCGTTTGCATCACGGGTCAGGTAGGGAGCACCGCCATCGGTTCCGATGCCTTTCAGGAAACCGATATCACCGGGGCGACATTGCCGGTCACCAAGCACAGTTACCTGGTGATGGACGTCGATGATCTGGCCGAATCGATCCGGGAAGCCTTCTATATCGCCCGCACGGGCCGTCCCGGTCCGGTGCTGATTGATATACCCAAAGACGTGCAGACCGCCAAAACAGTATTCGAATATCCCACGGCACCCATCGATCTCCCCGGCTACCATCCACCCGAGTGTGCCACCGATGAGCAGGTGGCGGCGGCCCTCGAATTGATCAATACTGCCGAACGCCCAGTGATCCTCGCCGGACAGGGGGTCCTCCAATCCCACGCCATGGGTCCCCTCCGTGAATTGGCGGAGCAGGGGCAGATCCCCGTCACCCCCACACTCCTCGGCATTGGCAGCCTGCCAGCCAGCCACCCCTTGAACCTGGGCATGATGGGGATGCACGGCACCGGCGCTGCCAACCATGCCATTCAGGCCGCCGACCTGCTCATCGCCTGCGGGATGCGTTTCGATGATCGGGTCACCGGTAAATTGCAGACCTATTCCCCCAACTCGAAGAAAATTCATATCGACATCGATGCTTCCGAACTGAACAAGAACATCCGCGTTGAGGTGGCCATTCACGCCAATCTGTCTACGGTCCTTAAACAGTTTAACGGCGGTGTCAAGCCGCGCAATCATAACGATTGGATGGCGACCATCAAGACCTGGCAGGACGATGCCGATGAGCGGGAAGTGCTCAACATGAAAACGCCCACACTGCTGGGAGCCCAGGCTGTGCGCGCCATCTGGGAAGGTACGCAGGGCAAGGCTCTCATCGTAACGGACGTGGGCCAGCATCAGATGTTGGAGGCCCAATACTACCTGCACGATGAGCCCTACACCCTGATCACCTCCGGCGGGGCCGGCACGATGGGGTTTGCCCTGCCAGCGGCTATCGGCGCGGCTTTTCATGAGACGGATCGGGAAATCTGGGTGATTGTGGGCGATGGGGGTATTCAGATGAATATTCAGGAATTGGCAACGGCGGTTCAGGAACAGTCAAACATTAAAATCGCCATCATCAATAACGGCTACCTGGGCATGGTGCGTCAGTGGCAGCAGATGTTCTACGATGCCCGCTATGTGGAAACCCCCATTTCCAGTCCTGATTATCTGCTTATCGCTCAGGCTTACGGGATGCCGGGTTATCGCGTGGATCGTCTGGAAGACATCCCGGCCACCATGCAAAAAGCTCAGTCGCATGAGGGTCCGGTCCTGGTGGAATTTATGGTGGAGCAACACGATGTCGTCTACCCCATGGTCCCGGCCGGGGCCGATCTCCACGCCATGATCCGCAGGCCTCTTAAACAGTTTGAAATGGACACTTGAGGGTAGGGGGCGTCGTCACATGAAGCAAGTATTGGTCGTGTTGGTCGAAGATAAACCCGGCGTGCTTAACCGGGTCGCCAGCCTTTTCCGGCGCCGGAATTTTAACATCGAAAGCCTGGTGGTGGGACCCTGTGAGATCCCTCATGCGAGCCGCCTCACCATCGTCACTGGCGAGGAGGAGTATCTCCGGCGAAACATCATCCGGCAGAACCTGCTCAAGTTGATCAACGTCATCGATGTGCAGGATGTGACCGACCTGCCCTGCGTCATCCGGGAGCACGCGCTGATCAAGATCAAAGTCGACGGTACCAGGCGTGGCGAGGTCATGGACCTGGTGGACATGTACCGAGCCCGTATTGTTGATGTGGGCATTGAGACGCTCATCGTTGAAGTTACCGGCGAAGCCAGCAAGATCGAGTCCATCATCGAGCTGCTGGAACCCTTCGGTATCCTGGAGCTCAACCGGGCCGGTAAGGTGGCCATGGTCCGGGGTAACGGCAGCGCCCCCGGCAATAAACTTCTGCCGGATCGTGAGAACGGCAGCCTGCCCCAAGCTTCACCCAAATCGATTTGAATAAAGGAGACCGCGATGATAAACGTTTACTACGAAGCTGATGCTGATTTGGCCGTCCTTCGTAACAAACCTCTTGCCGTTCTGGGTTATGGCAGCCAGGGTCATGCCCATGCCCTGAATCTCAAAGACAGCGGGATGAACGTTTGCGTCGGCTTACGATCCGGCAGTCCGTCTTGGACCAAAGCCGAGTCCGAGGGGCTGGCGGTGAAGACGGTGGCGGAGGCCGCCGAGTGGGCCGAAGTGATTATGGTGCTCCTTCCCGACCAACACCAAAAGAAAGTTTACGAACAGGACATTGCCCCCCACCTCAAGCCTGGGGACACCCTGGCCTTCGCCCACGGGTTCAACATTCATTACGATCAGATTGCCGCCCCCCATGACGTGAACGTAATGATGATTGCGCCCAAGGGACCCGGCCATCTGGTGCGGCGGGTCTATCAGGAGGGACAGGGTGTTCCCTGCCTGATCGCGGTTCACCAGGACCCATCGGGGGATACCAAGGCCCTGGCCCTGGCCTGGTCCAAAGGGATCGGTGGCACTCGGGCGGGAGTCATTGAGACCAATTTCAAAGACGAGACGGAAACCGACCTCTTTGGCGAACAGGCCGTCCTCTGCGGAGGGTCGGCCGAACTCATCAAGGCGGGGTTTGAAACCCTGGTCGAAGCGGGCTACCCGCCGGAGCTGGCCTTTTTCGAGTGCCTTCACGAGATGAAACTGATCGTGGACCTCTACTACGAAGGGGGGCTGGCCCGCATGAACGACTCGGTGAGCGACACAGCCGAATACGGCGGCATGACCCGGGGCAGCCGGATCATTAACCAGGAGAGCCGCCGGGCCATGAAGCAGATCCTCAAGGAGGTCCAGGACGGGACCTTCGCCCGGGAATGGATTAAGGAAAATGCCGACGGTCAGCCCCTCATGAACCGCCTCAGGGAAGCCACCCGGACCCACCCGGTCGAACAGATCGGGGCCCAGTTACGCAAAATGATGAGCTGGATTGCCAAGGACAAGAAGCCGGCCAAGCAAGTCGCATGAGGTTTGCCGTTACGATTCTTCCGGGAGATGGTATCGGCCCCGAGGTGATGGATGTCGGCGTCGGGATCATGGTGCACGTCGCCCAGGGCTACGGCCTCCTCCTGGACCTGACCACCAAACAGGTCGGGGGCGCCTCCCTGGATGCCTGCGGCCTGCCCATCACCGATGACACTCTGGAGGCCTGCTATGGGGCCCAGGCCGTGCTGCTGGGCGCCGTTGGCGGGCCTCGGTGGGAAGGGCTGCCCCATGACAAAAAACCGGAGCGTGCACTCCTGCGCCTTCGGGAGGCCCTCGGACTGTACACCAACCTGCGACCGGCCCGGGTCTACCCCGCCCTGGTGGAAGCGTCCTCATTGAGACCCGAAGTGGTCCGGGACACGGATCTGCTGGTGGTCCGGGAACTGACCGGCGGCATCTACTTCGGGAAACCCCGGGGGTACGACCACGACCACGGCTGGAACACCCTGGTCTATACCCGGGACGAGGTGGAGCGCATTGCCCGGGTGGCCTTCCAGCAGGCCGATCTTCGCCGCAAGCACGTGACCTGCGTGGACAAGGCCAATGTACTGGAGAGTTCCCAGTTCTGGCGGGAGATCGTCCACGAGGTTCACCGGGACTATCCCCATATTGAGTTGGTCGATCTGTACGTGGACAATGCCGCCATGCAGTTGGTGCGCAATCCCGGTCAGTTCGACGTCCTTTTGACGCAAAATATGTTCGGGGATATCCTGAGCGATGTGGCCTCGGTCGTCACCGGCAGCCTGGGTATGCTCCCATCGGCTTCCATCGGCGATGAGCACGCCCTGTACGAGCCGGTGCACGGTAGCGCACCGGATATCGCCGGGCAGAATACGGCGAATCCCCTGGCCATGATAGCTTCGGTCGCCATGATGTTCGCCACCAGCTTTAACCTGCCTGAAGCGGCCCACCTGCTGGAACAGGCCATCGAGGGGACCCTGTCAGCCGGTTACCGGACGGCGGATATCGCCACGCCGGGGGCCACCGTGCTCTCTACCAGCGACATGGGCGCCCAGGTGCAGGAGGCCTTCGATCACCTGGTTCAAACGCAGCCTGTCTCACCAACCAGCGGATTAGTAGAAAGCGAATAGGGTCATGAAAGAAAAAATCGTCATTTTTGACACCACCTTACGTGACGGGGAGCAATCCCCGGGAGCGTCGCTGAATGTCCTGGAGAAAGTTGAGATTGCCCGGCAGTTGGCTAAGTTGAAGGTCGATATTATCGAAGCGGGATTCCCCGTCTCTTCCCCAACCCAGTTTGAAGCGGTGCAACAAATAGCCGAAAGTGTGGATGTGACGGTCACCGGCCTGGCCCGGGCGGTGGAGCAGGATATCCAGGTGGCCTATGAGGCCCTCAAGGGGGCCCGGCGGTTCCGGATCCACACATTTATCGGCACATCGGACATCCACATCAAGGAAAAATTCCGGGACAACCGGTACGGCAGAACCCTGAAAGACAAGCGGGCCACGATCCTGAAAATGGCCCAGGAGGCCGTGGCTTTCGCCAAGACTTTCACCGACGATGTGGAGTTCTCACCCGAGGACGCCGGTCGTACCGATATCGGCTATCTGGTGGAGGTCGTGGAAGCGACCATTGCCGCCGGGGCCGTCACGGTGAACATTCCCGACACCACCGGCTACACCATGCCGGCGGAATTCGGCGCCAAGATCGCCGAGCTGCGCAAACGGGTGTCCAACATTGACCAGGCCATGATCAGCGTCCACTGCCACAACGACCTGGGGCTGGCGGTGGCCAACTCCCTGAGCGCCATCCAGAACGGCGCCCGGCAGGTGGAGTGCACGATCAACGGCATCGGCGAGCGGGCCGGCAATGCCGCCCTGGAAGAGATCGTCATGGCCCTGAAGGTGCGGGAAGACTACTGGGGCTTTCAGACCGGTATTCAGGTGGAAGAGATTTTCAACACCAGCCGGATGGTATCAGCCTTTACGGGACTTATCGTCCAACCCAACAAGGCGGTAGTGGGTGACAACGCCTTCGCGCACGAAGCGGGTATCCACCAGGACGGCGTCCTGAAAAGCCGCCAGACCTACGAGATTATGAGCGCCGAATCGGTGGGGGTGGCCAAGACCCGGATGATTCTGGGGCGCCATTCAGGTCGGCACGGCCTGGCCGCGCGGCTCAAGGAACTGGGCTATAACCTGTCCAAGGAAGACCTCCAACACGCCTATGACAAATTTGTGGAGTTGGCCGACAAGAAGAAGGAAATTCTCGATGACGACCTGCGCATCCTCATGGGCGATGAAATATACGCCACGGACCGGCATTACGAGATGCAATCGCTGCATGTGAGTGTGGACACTGGCACAACCTCAACGGCTACCATCAGTATCAAGGTTGGGGACCGTGCGGTCCAGGATTCGGCTGTGGGTGACGGACCGGTGGATGCTACTTTCAAGGCCATCGATCGTGCCCTGGGAACCAAGGCCTCCATCGAATCCTACCAGGTGCGGTCGGTGACGGCCGGTCGCGACGCGCAGGGTGAGGTGCTGGTGCGAATCCGCCGCCATGGACGGCTATTCATGGGCCGAGGGGTATCCACCGACATCATCGAAGCCTCGGCCAAGGCATACCTGCAGGTCCTCAACGATGAGTGGGCCTACACGCAGGAGGCGCAGAACAAGCTCACCACCCCGGTGGACGAATCTTTTGCGCAAACCGTATAATATTGTGGTCGGGACTGGCACAGTGAAAATAGAACTGTTCGACACTACCTTGCGGGACGGCACCCAGGGTGAAGGGGTCAACCTTTCGGTGGCCGACAAACTGCGCATCGCCCAGGCCTGGACGAATTCGGTATCGACATCATCGAAGGCGGTTGGCCGGGCAGCAATCCCCGTGACCAGGAATTTTTCGAAGATGTGGGCAAGCTGCAGCTCAAACACGCCCGCATCTGCGCCTTTGGGTCCACCGCCCGTAAACCGGGTACGGCTGCCACCGATGCCAATTTGGACGCCATCGTCCGGTCGGAAACCCCCGTTGTGTCCCTGTTTGGCAAGTGCTGGCGGTTTCACTCCCTGAAGGGACTCCGGCTCACCGATGAGGAGAATGAGGCCATCATCTACGAATCGGTGGCCTTTCTTAAGGGGCACGGACGGGAAGTGATCTTTGACGCCGAGCACTTCTTCGACGGCTACAAGGACGATCCCGCCTTCGCCCTGACCATGATCAAGGCCGCCCAAGCGGCCGGTGCCGACACCATTGCTCTCTGCGATACCAATGGCGGTTCCCTCCCCAACCAGATCAAATCCATCGTCGAGAAAATCAAGGCCGGGATAAAGACCTCCCTCGGCATTCACGCTCATAACGATAGTGAGTTGGCCGTGGCCAACACCTTGATGGCCGTGGAGGCCGGGGCGACCCACGTCCAGGGCACCATGAACGGGGTGGGCGAGCGCTGCGGCAATGCCAACCTGTGCAGCGTGATCCCCGGCCTATTGCTAAAAATGGGTCACACGGCCGTTCAGGAATTGGATCTGAGACAGCTTACCACGCTGTCTCATTTCATTTCCGAGGTGATGAACTTGGCGCCCAACCCTTCTGCGGCCTATGTGGGCAAGTCGGCCTTTGCCCATAAGGGGGGTATCCACGTCAGCGCCGTCATGCGCGACGCCGCCATGTACGAGCACACCCCTCCCGAAACCGTTGGGGCCACCCGCCACGTGCTGGTCTCCGACCTGTCGGGCCAGAGTAATATTCGCTACAAGGCCGAGGAGTTGGGGATCGATCTGTCGGGCCGCAACGGCAAGAACACGGCCAGGGATGTGGTCCAGGAGGTGAAGTCCCTGGAGCACCAGGGCTACCAGTTCGATGGGGCTGAGGCCTCATTTGAACTGCTCCTGCGGCGGCA
>JADFNF010000228.1 GCA_022563485.1 Fidelibacterota bacterium
CCGGAAGCTGCGCAGGTACCCGTCGTGTTCACGGTGGTAGGGCTCGGGCATGAGCAGGTTCACGTTCTGGCCGGTGACCTCGTCGGCGCGGTAGCCAAAGATGTGCTCGGCGGCGGGGTTGAAGGTCTCTATGAGGCCCCTGGCGTTGATGGTGATGATGCCGTCCAAAATGGTATCCACCATCGCCTGAATCCGCGCCCGGCCTGCATGAGCCTCCCCAAAGGCGCGATAAATACTGATCAGCAAACCGACCAGCACCGCGAGATAGCTGACCTTTTTCAGCAGGTGGGCCATATCGAACATCGTGTCAAAGAGCTGGTATGAGAACGGCATGAACATGGCTTGGCTCATCAGTCCGATAATCAGTGACAATACCACCCAGTGCTCGAAATGATCGGTCCGCCAGTCCCCCTTCCTCAGGTAGCCCATGAGGGCCAGCAGGAAGAAGGCCGCCGCCAGGAATTCTTCGGGACGCCCAAAAAAGAGCTCGGGATAGTACGCCCGGGGCAGAGGAACGAAGGCGAAAAAGAAAAAGGTCAGAAGAGTAAAGCCGCCCACGGCGAGGTAGACGGTACGCTCGCGGAGGCGACTTGCCTTTCCCCGGCGCTCCTCCCGTTTCCACGTTGCCCAACTCAAGAACATGAGGATGGAGAGGAAGATGCGCGAGGCGTTCCAGCTCCAGGGGATCAGGGACGGGGCCGGCGAGGGGAAATATGTATCAAAGAATGTGGACGTGACCACCGTATGATAACCGTCCAGCAGGGCCGTGCCGAGGAAGGCGCTGCCGATAAGCAGCAGGGCATTGTTTTTCTGCGTATAGTAGCGCACCAACGCCAGGATGCCTACCGAAGCGGCCAGGATGGTCGCTGCCAACTCCATGAGGGTGTGCAGCTGTTTGCTGCCCTGCCACGCGCTGTCTCGAACCATGAAAAACACGACGATCAAGCCCAGGCCCACCGCGAGGTACGTTTGCACTCTTCTCAGGGCCAGGGTATCCCTTATGGAATTCTTGAGACTCATCACTGTTGCCTTGTCATTTGAATAACCGGGTAACATCTACGATATACGCACCCTTATTTTCAGGCGACATACGCACGAAACCGGTCATATCAGATGGACCTGAGCTGCCGGCCAGCAGGGAGCTGCTCGTGGTCCTTTCCTGGGACATATAGGGGAGAGTGGGCACCGGGCTGTAAGCGGCAGGTATTTAGCTGCACGGGCGCGCACGATTAATTTTGGAATACCGGCATGTGTCTTCATATCCCTCCATCCCAGCTCATCGCCAATCACACTTTTCTAAACCTCACCCGCCTCTAAATGACGTGGGCGGGAAACCGTACTTATTCCACCGAATACCGTTATTCCACTCTTCCAAAATTTACATGGAATTCCCATGCAATACCAGTACGTCAACACCAGAAAGACAGGTATAATTATACGTTGTGCTCTCTTGGATTATTCTCATAGGCTATTCGTAGCAGCTTCCCTGGCCGGGACTTGTAGGCCTGCGGGGAGTTGGATATGTGACGCGTGGTGGGCAGCAGTGTTTCCTTTTAACGATTAATATTGACTAAATTCCGGTCTGTTGTTTGGCCCTGGGCCTAATGAGGTGACCGAAACGATGCCACCACATCGTCGATGTTCATGAATGTTGAGCGTAGCAGACAGCCACCCATTGGCGCCACATTGGGCGGGGACCCGGCTTGGCGTCGGGTAAGGGGTGTGTGCCTATGCGAACAGCGGGGTATCCCGCGTTAACTTGATCGGTGGATTGGATGCCGAGAGGAGCTATATGTCACAATTTGATTTGAAAGTTGCCATTGGCGGTGCAGCCGGGCAGGGTATTGCTTCCGTGGGCAACATTCTCGCCCGCATTTTCGCCCGCAGGGGGCTTCACATCGTCGCTTATAATGCTTATCAGTCTATCATTCGAGGGGGGCACACGTTTCTCACCATCCGCGCCAGCGACGATCCTATAGCCACGCACGGTGATACGGTGGATATCTTGATCTGCCTCAACCAGGACACCCTGGACCGTCACATCGTCAACCTGCGGCCCGGGAGCTTCGTCATCTACGATGGGGAGAAAATCAAACCGGGGAAGGTCCCTGCCGAGGTCAACCAGTGTGCCTTGCCGGTCAGCAAACTCGCTAAAAATCCTACCAATAAAAAGTTGTCCAACACGATTGCTATCGGCGCCGCGCTCTATCTGGCGGGCTTTGAGATCGACCCCCTGACCGCTTCGCTGACCAAACAGTTTTCCCGCAAAGGACCGGAAGTGGTGGATGAAAACCTGGGTTCAGCCCAGGCCGGTTTCGACTTCGCCAAAGAGCACTTTTCGCCGTTGGCCCATTCGATTCCCGCCGAGCGGGCGGCCCTACCGGTAGTCACCGGTAATCAGGCATTGGCCATGGGGGGTGCCGCCGCCGGGGTGAAATTTTACTGTGCCTATCCCATGAGTCCGGCCACCGGGGTCCTGCACTGGATGGCCGCAAACGGTCCCGACCTGGGTATTGTCGTGCGTCAGGTTGAGGATGAAATTGGGGTGATCACCATGGCCGTCGGCGCGGCGCATGCCGGGGCCCGGGTCATGTGCGCCACTTCGGGCGGCGGATTTG